>JAZSFV010000201.1:0-3812 GCA_045532395.1 Acutalibacteraceae bacterium | reverse complement strand
ATGACGGAAATTACGGCAAAATGTGGAGAACCGTAATGTATATGCACGGTCATCTTGGCATGAGATATTTCAAGATTAATGATTTTGAAAATGCACTCGAAAATTTCAGAAAAATGGCGGAGCTTGCAATTAAATTTGACTCAATGGAAAGAAAAACAGTTATGCACTCTGTTATGTTTGAGGGTAAGGAATTTGATAAACACACCTTAGGTTCAACCTATGTTGCAAAAAGCCAGATTAAACATCTTCTTACAAACAAATATCCCCTTTCTGACAAATTCAAAGGAACTGAAGAGTTCAAAGAAATTTTAAAGATGCTTGATTAAAATAAAAGCCACAGACTTTAAAAGTCTGTGGCTTTGAATTTTATTCTGAAAGAAAATCAAAAGAAAATTTTCCGTTAACGGAATGTTTACCGTCAAAAACATCAATAATGAGATTTTCTTCTGCACCCGAAAGAGCATAAATTTTCTTAAGTTTCTCGTGGGCTTTTTCGCTTGCAAAGAACGGGAAAAGTTTATCATTTTCACCTGATTCTACAAGGAGTTTACGTGGTGAAAGGCTTGATGCAAAGTCGTAAATTTCCCCTACCTGCAAAATATCAGGAATATAGTTATCAGGACAATGCCATAAAGAAAGAATACTGTCTTTAAAGCTATTCACATAACCGCTTACAACAACCTTTTTGAAACGCTCGTCAAGCACTGAAGCATATAAAGCCGTAAGCCCACCGCCTGAAATACCCATGCATGACAGCTTATCTTTATCAATATTTTCGTGTTTAAGCAAAATATCAGCACAGACTATCGCCTGAAAAACACGGATTGTTGCCACAGTCAGACCGTAAGGCAGAAGATGATGGGAAAGTTCATCGCAAGAGCTTATGTAAAAAGGTTTTTTCAAATCTTTATTGAGCCTTGCTTCACCAAATCCGAAAAGCTCGGGAGATGCCACAACGCAACCCCTTTTTGAAAGTTCATGGGCAAAATTTTTCTGATAGTTATCAAAATATCTTACGCGTTTTTTTCTGCCTTTTTTATCAATGGCGAGAATCTGTCTTACCCCGTAACCGTGACCGCAAAGGGCAACTACCGCAGGGCGTGGTGAAGTAATTTCTTTGGGAATTGAAATATACACAAGCATTTTTAAACCCTGAGCAATTTCTACTGAATATTTTTTAAGCGTGTAATTTTCAAAAACTACATCTTCCCCTGTTTTTTCGAGGACATAATCAGTTACTTTGGGGATTTTATCAAAATTAAAAATCTCTTTTGCTCTTAATCTTACTTTATTATTTATTTCAAAAACATTTTCTTTTGTTTTGGCGTTTTCATAAGGGTCTTTATAAGTTTTCGTATAAAGACTTTCCATAAACTCGTCAGGAGAATACGGGCTTTTTTTCATTTTATGCCTCCGCTTTTAAAAAGTAATTTTCCCTGCACTTACAATATTATCGCTACTGTTACCGACGAAAATTTCGTACTCGTTATCAAGATACCATTCGCCGTTTTCAGGGTTATAGAATTTCATATCTTCCGTATCAACAATGATTTCTGCTTTTACAGTTTCGCCTTTATTAACACTTACACGTTTAAAGCCTTTGAGAAGTTTTACGGGACGGTCAACTTCCTTATTTAAAGAAGAAACATAAACCTGAACAACTTCATCACCGTCAAAGTTACCTTTGTTTTCCACATCTGCAGAAACTGAAACTTCATTATCATTTAACCTGCAGTCAATATTTCCGATTTCAAAATCAGTATATGACAAGCCGTAGCCGAAAGCAAAATGAGGAATTATATTTTCTTTATCAAACAAGGTATAACCATGGTAATAATCGTAATTAATCTGTTTCTGCTTGCTTCCGATATGTAAGAATGAGGGATAATCGTCATCTTTCTGTGCGATAGTAAAGGGCAATTTACCACCGGGAGTTTTGTCACCGCTTAAAATATCTGCAAGCGCATTACCGCCCTCAATACCGCTATAGAAAGACATAACAACTGAATCAGCATAATCAATCCAGTCTTTTATAACATAAGCGCTACCGCCCATGATGTTGACAATAAGTTTTTTGCCCAGCTTTGAAAGTTCTTTTATAAGTTTTACATCTTCTTCAGGCACTTTCAGAGATACTCTGTCACCGCCTGAACCTTTTGGCTTTTTCTTGACGTTACCCATATTTACAAGGAACTCGCCTTCCTGAAGCCAGTCACTGCCTACGCATACAACGATATATTCGCACTTTTTGGCAACTTCTTTTGCTTTTTCAGTATCGCAACCATTATAGAGAAGCACATTCTGAACACCAAATCTTTTCTTCATGCCCTCAAACGGAGTAATTGTATAAGGGCTGAAAACGTTACTGCTTCCGTGGTCACCTGTGTTCACTTTGTTTGCGTATCTGCCTACAACAGCGATTTTTTTGTTTTCCTGTATAGGCAGAACATTCTCTTTATTTTTAAGAAGAACCATACCTTTTGTCGCAACTTCACGAGCAAGAGATGTATGTTCATCTGACAGAATTATGCTTTCTTTTTCCTTTTTGAATTCAGGAAGAATTTTTATAAGACCTCTTAAAATTCTACTTACTGCAACGTCAATATCATTCTCTGTAATTTCACCTTTTTTGAGTTTATAACCAAGAAGTGAATACCTGAAAGTATATGGCATTTCAATGTCCATGCCTGATTTCAAACTTCTTGCGGCATCGTAGATACCAAAGAAGAAGTCAGAAATTGTAAAGCCGTCAAAGTTCCATTTGTTTCTTAAAATATCAGTAAGAAGTTCTTTATTTTCGCAACAATAAGTGCCGTTTACTTTATTGTAAGCACCCATTATTGACATAGCACCTGCATCAATACATTTTTTGAAATGAGGAAGATAAACTTCGTGCAAAGTTCTTTCATCAGCAACTGCATCTACACTGAAACGAAGGTCTTCAATACTGTTAAGGGCGTAGTGTTTAGGGCAGGCAATAATACCTCTTTCCTGAACTGCTTTAGTCAAAGCAACGCCCATTTTACCAAGAAGGAACGGGTCCTCACCGTAAGTTTCCTGCGCTCTGCCCCACATGGGGTTTCTTAAAAGATTTATGCAGATACCTGCAAAGAAGTTAGCACCGCCTGCAGATGCTTCTTTTGCAAAAACTTCACCCACTTTATACTCAAGCTCGTCATCAAAAGTTGCGCCACGAAGCATTGAAACGGGAAAACAAGTAGATTTGCCAAGAACAATACCTCTCGGTCCGTCTGCAAACAATACAGGCGGAATACCAAGTCTTTCACAACCGCCTGCAGGGTACGGCTCTGCGTTATAAAATCTTCCGTTTTTAAGGAAGTTTTTAACAGTAATTCCCATAGCGTGACCGCGAAGCATTTTAATTTTTTCACTGAGAGTCATTTCCTTTGTAAGTTTTTCGGAAACAAGTTTTAAGTTTTCGTCAGTTGTATTTTCTTTATATAATCTTACTGCTTCATTGAAATTCATAATATCCCCCACCTATCAGAATTTTTTGAGTTTCTTAACATCTTTTGCGAAATTCTTTGCGGAATTTCCTTTTGTAAATTCAATCATTACTATTCCGTCAAAGTTTTTGCTCTTTAGTTTTTCTATAAGTTTATCTATATATTTTTTATCTTTTTTCCTGAATCGCTGTTCTCTTTTCAGGTCTCTGTATGAAACGTGTACATTATCAACATAACAGAAAGTTCTGTCAATTCTGTCAAGGTCATATTTCATTTTAGTGTAACGTGACTGAAAATAAGTTTTGAAACAATCTCTCTTCAAATCAGATTTGAATTTTAAAAATG
>JAZSFV010000025.1:0-2733 GCA_045532395.1 Acutalibacteraceae bacterium | reverse complement strand
CCTGCACATTGTGACCGATTCGGATACGCACCGCATAAAAGAATCGGCAAGAGCCGTCCTTGCAGAGCTTGGTATCACGCACTCAACAATTGAAACCGAATTACCCGGCGAGCACTGCGAAGAAGAAATCTGTAATATTCTGTCAACAGCAACACATTCGCACTGCCATAAGCACTGAACCGTGCAAAAACAACCCCGTCGTATTGGGCGACATTTCATAAGGAAGTTAAGGTTTTTATCGGTTCTTTTCCGTTAATACTTTACGAAAAACAACCTGATAAAAACTGCTTCGCACCTTAAACAGAGATAGTTTGGATATAGAACAAGGCAAAAAGCGCAGAAATCCTTGACGTATTTCGAGCATTTTCAACGCAGTTATATGCCAAAATATCCTGTTTTAAGGCTTGAATTCCTTATGATAGGTTGCCCTTGACGGGGTTGTTTGTTTAACCTTTTTTCGGTGTGTAAGGAAGCTTTGTTTCTGTTGCTACGTGAGAGAAGAAGAATTCGCATCTCTCCTCGGTGTTGATAATTGTAACGGGTTTAATCTGATTGAGAACCTTACCCTTTGAGCGGAGATATTCTCTGTAATCCCAATATGTCTTTTCTTTAAGGAAAAGAACCTGAGGAACATTAATCATACCCCAGCGGCGATATTTGAAATACTTTTCGTTGAATGCACTGAATTTTTCGTCAACGAACTGGATGTATTTCTGTCTTTCTTCTTCGCTTACCGGTTTTTTGGGTTCAATAAGCATACAGTAACGGGGCGGATTTGTTGAGTGGTCTGCATAAAGGCTGTGGCCTGCAAATTCATTATCCATTTCTTTAGAAAGCTCTCTCACAACTGCGTCAACCATTTCTGTTGTTGTTTTTTCGTTTGCAAGATTCATGCCCAGATTACGTCTGTAAAGGAACTCGATCTGAGGAGTGTTGTTATACATTCTTGTTACTGTAATAACGTCTTCCATTCTGTATCTGTAAAGACCTGAGAAGTTTGTAACAACAATTTCGTATTTCTTGCCGACTTCAAGGTCGGAAATAAGAAGAGGTGTTACGGTTTCATCGGGGTCTTCGTCTTCATCATCATTAATCGGAAGGAATTCGAAGAAAAGACAATAAGGCAACAACACACCATCGTGAACATCAAGCTCTGTTGCCATTGAGAAAAAGCCTTCTGCTGCTGCAAAGCCCATGTTGTGCAACGGAATATCACCAACAGATTTACGGAGCTTATCTACATAAACCTTAAGGTTTGAGCCTATCATGCCATATGCCCATGTAAGCTTCGGCCATATACGTGGAGCTATGGGAGTATCAAAGCCTTTTTCAAATTCGCGGCGGAGTTCTGCTGCTCTTTTGGGATTAGGCTTGAATTTTTTTGAATATTCTTTATAAAGGTCGGGTGTGATTTTGACATTGGGGTTGATAATACCCTTTTCAATATCATCACAAAGCATTTCCCAATTTTCTTCAAGATAGTCAAACATTGTTGTAAGCAATGTTACAACAAGAGAACCAAGATAGCTTACCTTTCTGTTTTCAAGAGCGAAACGAAGCTGAAGATATGATGTGTCGATAAGGTCCTCGTGTTCAGGATAAAGAAGAGATGTGGGAGAAGTGCAGAAAAACCTTGTAATAGGTTTAAGGTATGTAAGCGGAACCTGACCTGCACCATTGCACTGTTTTCCGTCTTCAAGGGGATGTCCTGTAAGAATAAGAACCAGGGGACCCATCTGAGCCGGCATTTTTATGCCCATCTTTTTAAGGTGGTGGTAAGCAGTAGCAACCGAACATGAGAAACCGATGCACTGCATGTTCCACAAATCCTTGATTGACTTGGGAAGAATTTTAGGCTTGCCAACACTGCCTGAAGAAGAACAGTAACGGATATTGGGGCCTGAGAACATGGGGTTAGCACCCTTGTTTTTAATCATATATTCAACATAAGGCTCGTAATCTGCATAGGTTGAAAGAGGCACCTTCTTCTGATACTCTTCAATAGATTTGATTTCACCTAAACCAAGCTTTTTACCGAGAACGCTGTTTTTATTTCTTCTTAAGATTTTTTTAAGCGTTTTACGCTGCTCTTTCATAGGGTCTTTAGTTGCTTTGTTAACATGCCATATAGACAAATCACCTAAAAAAACACCAAAGTCTGAAATCGCCATTTGATTCACTTCCTATTATAAATGTGGTACTATATAGTACCATAAAATCCATTTTTTGTAAACGGGTTAATAAAAATCTTAAGAAAATAAACAGAATTCTTAAGAAAATTATATCTTCTTTTTTCTGTCACTTTGTCTCCCTGACACACATAAAAAGTTCTGACCGTAAACCGGTCAGAACTTTTTTAAATATCCATTTTCAGTTTGCTGAATTTTTCACCGAAAGCATTTGCCCAGCTTTCACAGTAAACTTTGTAATAGGAAATGTTGTTTTTCTTTCTGTAAGAAGCAAACAGATTACACCATATCATCGACGGAATTGCTATTACGATATAGTACAAAGGTCCCAAAAGCAGACACTGCCACGTGTGACCGTATTCGTGAATCCGTGTGTTGTAGGTCCATTTCTCATTTTCAGGTACATCTTTCATAAATATGAAAAGTCCCATTGAAAGTCCCCCCGATTTCCACGGAAGATAAACTATATAGGAATATCCGAATTTCTGCCAACGGCGTTTTTTGATTTTCGTGCAGATTAAAAATGCAATTCCGCCTACAAGAT
>JAZSFV010000112.1:0-22716 GCA_045532395.1 Acutalibacteraceae bacterium | reverse complement strand
GCAGAGGCAAAGCCATAGCCTTCTTACGAAGCTCTTTTATTTTCTCAGTCACGTTATCACCTCCTGATAAAATAATACCAAAAAATCATACTGTTTTCAATCGTTAATTTTAAACTTTGTATTAAATAAAAATTCCTGTCAATAATATTTCCGCAAGGAAGTAACATAAAAAGGATGTGACACGTTTGGCAGGAATCACTTTAAAAAACATCAAAAAAATTTATGACGACTCGTATACTGCGGTACATGATTTTTCTCTTGAGATAAAGGACAGAGAATTTGTTATTCTCGTCGGTCCCTCGGGCTGCGGAAAAAGCACAACGCTACGGATGATTGCAGGGCTTGAAGACATTTCTTCGGGAGAGCTGTATATCGGAGACAAGCTTGTGAACGATTTACCACCTAAAGACCGCGACATTGCTATGGTTTTCCAGAACTATGCCCTTTATCCCCACATGAGCGTTTACAAAAACATGGCATTTGCTCTGGAAATGAGAAAGATGCCAAAAGAACAGATAAAAAAGAAAATTTACGAAACGGCAGAAAGCCTTGACATTGTGTCTTTACTCGACAGAAAGCCGAAAGCACTTTCGGGCGGTCAACGGCAGAGAGTGGCACTGGGCCGTGCCATGGTGCGTGAGCCGTCTGTTTTTCTGCTTGACGAGCCTCTTTCAAACCTTGATGCAAAGCTACGCACACAGATGCGTGCGGAAATAAAAGACCTTCACAAAAAACTTAAAACCACCTTCGTTTACGTCACCCACGACCAGACGGAAGCCATGACAATGGGCGACAGAATTGTGGTGATGAAAGACGGCTATATCCAGCAGGCAGACACACCGCAGGAGCTTTACAGCAACCCCGTAAACACTTTTGTGGCAGGGTTTATCGGCTCGCCGCAGATGAATTTTATTTCCGTCAGAATAATCGGCAACAAGGGAAAAATGTATGCGGAAATTGAAGAAAAGCTTTTTGAAATTCCGCAGGAAACCATAAAGAAAAACAACCTTGAAAGAGCCATATCACAGGAAGTTATTATGGGAGTCAGACCTGAAAACACTTATCTTACAAAAGAAAACGGAAATTCGCTGACTGCCGTAATTGAAATCTGCGAACTTATGGGCGACAATTCGTATATACACATGAAAGTGGGAAAAGATAATATCATCTGCAAATATCCCTCTCTGTTCAGCGGAGAAAAAGGGCAGAAAACAAACGTCACTTTCGACATGAGCAAGACTCTTTTCTTCCACAAGGAAACAGGGATAAGAATATAGGAGGTCAAATAACCATGAAAAAGTTTTTAGCAATTATTCTTGCAGTAACGTTAGTTTTATTCACATTCTCTGCTTGCGGAGAAAAGAACGTTTCTGAAAACGACAAAGGCGACGTAAACGACAAAAAGAAAGTAACATTAAGGCTCTGGGGTGCTCAGGACGACAAGCAGATGCTGACCACGCTCATTGACGAATTCAAGAAAACACACACAAACAAAAACTGGGACATCAAGCTCAGCTTCGTAGGCGAAGACGATGCGGCAACAGAAATTTTAAAAGACGTGTCTGCTGCGGCTGACGTTTTCAGTTTTTCAAGCGACCAGATTGCCACACTCAAAAAAGCAGGTGCTCTTTACAGAGTTACAAACCCTGAAATCAAAACAAGAAACAGCACGACTTCCGTTCAGGCGGCGACGGTTGACGGCAGTTTATATGCTTATCCCTCATCGTCTGAAACATTTTTCCTTTACTACGACAAGGCAATTTTAAGCGACGATGACGTGAAAAGCCTTGAAAAAATTCTTGCAAAGCAGACTCCTGACAAAATCACAAACTTTGCCATGAAAATCGACGACGGCTGGTACAGTTCATCATTTTTCTTCACCGCAGGATGCACACTTTTCGGCAAAGACGGTAAAGACAAAACACAGTGCGACTTTAACTCCGACAAAGGTGTTATGGCTGCAAATTATATGATTGACCTTGCAAACAACAAGAAATTTTCTAACCTTGACGATGCAAAAATCAAGGCCGGCTTCAAATCCAGAACTTTAGGCTCTGCCGTTTCAGGCTCATGGAATGCTCAGGATATCAAAAACAGTCTTGGCGAAAACTTCGGTGTGACAAAGCTTCCCACAATCAAATTGGGCGGAGAAGATAAAAACCTTATCTCCATGGCAAACTTCAAGCTTTACGGTGTTAACGCACAGACAAAATTCCCCGAAGAAGCCCATCAGCTTGCAAACTTCCTGACAGACCGCAAGGCTCAGGAAACACGATTCAGAGTGAGAAACTATGCACCTACTCATACCGAGCTTGCCTCTGACACAAACACACTTTCTTCAAACCAGGTGGTTGCCGCTCTCACAGAGCAGTCAAAGCATTCGATTCTTCAGACTTCTATCGACCAGGTTTCTAATTTCTGGACACCTGCAGAGGCTTTCGGCACAGGGCTTATTGACGGCACGGTAAACAAAAATAACGTGAAAGAAAAATTAAACACTTTCGTAAGTGCAATTCTGTCTTCAATCAGGTAGATTAAATGAACGGGTTTATTAACGCTTTCAAAAAGGGAGATGCGGTAACACGCATATCCTTTTTTGTACTTGGTTTTGCCAATCTTTTAAGAGGACAGATAATAAAAGGGCTTTTGTTTCTTTTAAGCGAAATTGCGTATTTTTATTATATGTTTTCTTTCGGCTTTTCAGCCATAGGAAGTCTGCGTCATCTGGGAATCAACGAGCAGGGCTGGTATTTTGACGAATCAAAGGGAATGGACATTCTTCTCCCCGGCGACAACTCAATGCTTATTCTTCTTTACGGGGTTTTTGCAATTTTCATCACCTTGTTTTTCCTGACGGCTTTAAAGTCGTCTGCAATTTCGGCATATGAACTGCAAAGTGAAATAAAAAAAGGCAGAAAGCCAATGTCTTTTTACGAAGAAGTTACACAATATGCAGACACAAAACTTCATAAGACATTACTTTTTCTGCCCGTAACGGGAATCATTCTGCTCACAATTCTGCCCCTTGTTTTCATGATTCTTATTGCCTTTACAAACTTTGACCGTGACCATCAACCGCCGGGAAATCTTTTCACTTGGGTGGGGCTTCAGAATTTCAAAACAATGCTTTCTTCAGGAAGCACTTTAGGTAAAACATTTTTTCCTGTGCTTGGGTGGACACTTCTGTGGGCTGTGCTTGCAACATCACTTAACTATATTCTGGGAATGCTTCTTGCCATGCTTATCAACAAAAAAGGCATAAAAATCAAGGGCTTTTACAGAACAATTTTTATTCTCTCAATCGCAATTCCCCAGTTTGTGTCGCTGCTTGTGATGAGAAATATTCTTGATAACGACGGACCTTTGAATGTTTTACTGCAGAATGCAGGCATTATAAACGAGTATATTCCGTTTCTGACAGACGCAACACTTGCCCGTATTATAGTTATTATCATAAACCTGTGGATTGGTATACCATACACCATGCTCATAACTACGGGGATACTGATGAATATTCCTGAAGATTTGTACGAATCGGCAAGGATTGACGGTGCATCACCCGTCAAGCAATATATGAGAATCACTCTGCCTTACGTTTTCTTCGTGACTGCACCTTATCTTATCACACAGTTTATAGGAAATATCAACAACTTCAACATTATCTATTTCCTGACGCGAGGCGGACCTGCAACGCTTGACTATTATCAGGCAGGAAAGACCGACTTGCTTGTGACATGGCTTTACAAGCTGACGGTGAACAGCAAAGACTATTCTTACGCCGCAACTATCGGCATTCTTGTGTTTATAATTTCTGCAGTTTTCTCTTTAGTTGCTTACAGAAGAACATCATCTTACAAGAACGAGGAGGAATTCGGGTGAAAACAAGAAGAAGAATTTCAAACGCAATTATTTATATTTTTCTTTCCGTTCTTGCGCTTGTGTGGGTGCTTCCCATTCTCTGGGTTATTCTCACTTCATTCAGAGCCGAAGCCGGCTCATTCACCCCCTACTTTCTGCCACAAAGTTATACCATTAACAATTATATAAATCTGCTTACAGACAACACAACATTCAACTTCACACGTTGGTTTACAAACACACTTGTTGTGTCCGTAGCCACTTGTATAATTTCAACTTTCTTCGTTTTGTCTGTGTCCTACACCATGTCAAGGCTTCGTTTCAGACTTCGCAAGCCCCTGATGAATGCGGCACTTATTCTGGGAATGTTTCCGGGATTTATGTCCATGATTGCAGTTTATTATGTTTTAAAGGCGTTTAACATTGAGCAGTCTTTGCTTGCGTTGGTGCTTGTTTATTCCGCAGGCTCTGGGCTTGGGTTTTATGTGGCAAAAGGATTTTTCGACACAGTCCCCCGCTCTCTTGACGAAGCGGCAATGCTTGACGGCGCAACAAGGGGGAGAATTTTCTGGAAGATTACACTTCCCATGTCAAAGCCTATAATTATTTATACGCTTCTTACCTCTTTCATCGCACCATGGATTGACTATATTTTTGCTTCCGTCATCATGGGCGATAATTACGAAAATTACACTGTGGCTTTAGGGCTTTTCAACATGCTCGAAAAGGAATTTATCCACAATTATTACACACAGTTTGCCGCAGGCGCAGTTATCGTTTCTGTCCCCATCGCCATACTCTTTATTTCCACACAGAAATTCTATGTGGGTGGTGTTACAGGCGGGTCTGTTAAGGGATAAAAAACAGTAGGTATTTCTTGATTTAAAAAAGCACCCATCAGGGTGCTTTCAGACTGTCGATAAACCCGCATAAGCATATATGCGGATATTTATGACAGAAAAAGTTATATTAAAAAATAAAAAACAACAATTTAAAAGTGGGTGATACATCGAATATCACCCACTTTTCGCATATATTTGCCATTTTTTCACCCTCTCGAGGTATGCTTATACATCTTCGGGGTTCAAAAATGTCATTCTGCAGATTTCTCGGCAGTCTCACAGTTTTACTTTCCTACACAGAATTGTGAGAAGATTTCGTTTACTACTGTTTCGCTTGCTTTTTTGCCTGTAAGCTCTAAAAGATTTTCTATCGCACAGTCAAGAGATACGTTGACTGCATCTAAAGTAAGCCCCATTTCCAAAGCATTTTTTGCTTCTTCTACGCAAGCAAGCGCCTGGGCAGTTGAAAGATACTGCCTTTCACCTGTGAGCATAGCCTGAGTGGTGTCGATGCTGTCAGTTTCAAGAAGCTTCTGCACTGCTTTTTCAAGGTCAGATTTGCCGTCAAGCTTTTCGGCGCTTATTTCGACCACAGTGTCGATAACTGATGAAATTTTATCTTTGATATTTTTTGTATCAAGGTCGGTTTTGTTGATAACTCCAAGACAAAGCTTGTCTTTGCAGAAAGCCAGAACTTCCTCGTCTTCTTTTGTAAGGTCTTCCGAGCCGTCAAAAACTGCAATAACAAACTCTGACTTTTTAAGCCTGTCTTTCGCAATATTAACGCCTATGGCTTCAATGGGGTCGTCGCTTTCCCTGATGCCCGCAGTGTCGGAAAGGTGCAGGGAAATTCCGCCTAAAACAACAGTTTCTTCAACCACGTCACGTGTTGTGCCGGCATAGCTTGTGACGATACTTTTCTGGCTGCCGACGAGCATATTCATAAGTGTTGATTTGCCCACATTCGGTCTGCCCACGATAGCGGTTTTTACCCCTTGAGTGAGCACTTTGCCGTTGTCGTAAGTGTCGATAAGGTCATTAAGAGATGCTTCAACTTCCGTAATTGTTGAGAGCATTTCGTCTGTTTCAAGCTCTTCAATTTCTTCGTCAGGATAGTCAACCCATGCAGAAAGATGGGCGCAGATGTTGACAAGCTTTGCAGTATTTTCTTCGATTTTACGGCTCAATGTACCGTCAAGGGCAGTCAAAGCTGCGTCTGCTGCCTGTTTGCCGTGAGCACCGATTAAGTTCATAACTGCTTCTGCCTGAGTCAGGTCCATTTTGCCGTTTAAGAAAGCACGCTCTGTAAACTCGCCTGCTCTTGCAGGAAAAGCACCTGCTGACAACAAAGCTCTTAAAGTTCTTTTCAGAACATACAGACCGCCGTGGCATGAAAGCTCGACAACATTTTCACCTGTGTAACTATGGGGTGCTTTGAAAACAAGGGCTACGCATTCGTCAATGTCACCGTCAGAATCGTGAACTCTGCCGAAATGGGCTCTGTAGCCTTTGGAAGAAACGAGTTTATTACCGCTCAGGGCAGTAAAAACCTTGTCGCATATTTCCATAGCACCTTCGCCTGAAACTCTTATCATACCCACACCGCCTGCTGCCTGGGCAGTTGCGATGGCGGCTATAACTTTATTATCATCAATCATATTTTTCACCTTACTGACTTGTAACATCTTCCGTAAATATTGCAGCGCCGTTTTCTCTTAAAGCTGACTGCACTTTTTTAATATCAACATTATGTAAATTTTTGCCTGAATTTACCGCCACTGCACAAGCGACGCCTGCAGCTTCGCCCATGCAACAACAGATAGGCATAATTCTGATTGAAGCCTGTGCCTCATGAGTTGCAGAAGCGCAACGGCCTGCAACAAGAAGATTATCAAATTCTTTCGGAAGCAGACTTCTGTAGGGAATTGAATAAAATTCACCTTTTTCAAAATATCTGTGGCTTGTGCCGGTGCCTGCAGGGTTATGAATGTCAATATCGTAATTGCCAAGGGCTATGGAATCATCAAACATAGTGCAGGCAATAAGGTCGTCTGCAGTCAGAATATATTCGCCCTTAAGCTTGCGGCTTTCCCTGACACCGATTTCGCCGGCAACAGATAAAACGGTGCTTTCCTCAAAGGCTTTTGAGTTTTCTTTGAGAAAACGCATCATCTCGTCAATCTGACGTCTTGCGATTTTCTCCGCCTTGCTTAATTCAAAGGGGTTTGTAGGGTCAAGTTTAATAACCCTTGTTGTATTAAAATGAACAACATCATTACCCGTACCGAAGAAGCAAAGAATATTTTCTCTGGGATTTGTAATTTCGCCTGACTTTTGTTTTTCCAGATAGAGGTTTTGCAGATTTGCTCTTTCTTCTTTAAACAAATCCACGTCCACTCCGCCTACTCTGAAACAAGTTGTCATGGGTTGGCAAAATCCGTCATCATCTCTGCCAAGCTGATAATCACACCCTGCAAAGCAGAACAAATCTCCGTCACCTGTGGCATCAATATAAAAATCCGCTTGAAGTTCAAATTTACCTGATTTTGACGCAACCGTTACGCTTTCTATATTTCTGCCCTCTTTTTTAACATCAAAAATGCATGAATGAAAAAGGACATCAACATTTGCTTCGTCTGTCATTTCATCAAGGAGAAATTTCATATATTCAGAGTTAAAGTGTTTTACGTGGTCTTTCCACACATTTTCCATGTGTCTTAAACGCAATTCTTCAAAGAAACCGCGGGAAAGGTATTTTGTCTTATTTGTTTCAGGGTCCTGAGTCCAATAAGGCATAAAGGGAAAAATAAGGTTATTTGACATGGCACCGCCAAGACAGCCTGATTTTTCAACAAGCAAAACCTTAAGCCCTTTCCTTGCCGCACTTATCGCCGCTGCAACACCTGTGAAACCACCGCCTGCGACTAAAAGATTATATTTTTCCATAAAAACACCGTCCTTTTTAATGCAGAATGCAGAGTGCATAATGCAAAGTTTATGGTGGGCTTTGCCCACACCCGATTGTAAAATATCTATTATCCATTGTCTGTTATCTAAAATTATATCGTAGGTGATCCGTTTCTTTTATGTGTATTTATTTAGGACGGGCAAACCGCCCCCTACGATACAACATGAACATAGAGATAAATAATATGATTGCGTCGCAGACCCTAAATTCTGCATTTTGCATTTTGCATTTTTCACTGATTTATTTGTTCTTATTTTCGAAAAAATCGCAGAAGGAGTCCCTCTGCGATTAAAAATTATTCTGCTGATTCAATTTTTGCTTTGGGTTCGATTTTGCCGTAAAGTGCGCCACCGCTGAAATCAGATTTGGGCTGTGTGTTTGCTTTGGGCTGAGTTGTTGCGGGTTTCTTTGCACCTCTTGAGTCACGACGGGGACGGCCGTTGTTTGATGAAGCGTGTGTGGGTTTTGCACCGTCTACAAGCTTGATAACAACGCGTCTTGAATCGTCACTGCCGATTGAATAAGATTCAACGTTTTCAATCTGCTGAACTGCAGTGTGGATAATTCTTCTCTCATAGGGATTCATGGGTTCAAGAACAACATTTCTTCCGTATCTGAGAACTTTATCTGCGTTTCTCTTTGCAAGGTCAGTAAGAGTGTTTGCTCTCTTTTCTCTGTAGTTGCCTACGTTGACTGAAACGCGTTTGAATTCTTCGTTTTCTTTACCTACAACGAGGCGCACAAGATACTGGATGGCATCAAGAGTTTCGCCACGTCTGCCGATTACGCAACCGTAATCATCGCCACATTCAACATCGAAGCTGATTGCTTCAGTTTTCTTTGTTGTTGTGATGTGAACTTCATCAAGACCGAGACCTTTGAAGATTTCTTTGATGTATCTTTCAGCAGTGCCGTCAGCGTCCACTGTTACGACTGCGTTTTCATCGTCTTCATCGTCTTCGGTTTTCTTTGCTGCTTTTTTGGGTTCTGCTTTTTTGGGTTCTGCTTTTTTTGCTTCTGCCTTTTTAGGCTCTGCTTTGATTTCTTTTTTGGGTTCTTCTTTCTTTTCTTCAACTACTTCGATTTCGTAGTATGCTCTTGCTTTATATACAGTTGAGCCTTTGAAAAGACCTAAGATTTTCTTTTCCTGAACGTCGATAATCTCTTTTGTAACGTCTGCATTTTCGGGAGCATTGAGTTCTGCAAGAGCAGCCTTCTGGGCTTCTTCAGCAGTTGCACCCGTGCCGAATGCCTCGATAAGTTTTTTCAATTAATTCACCGCCTGTTATTATTCTTTATCTTTGATTTTTGAAACCATTTTAATATTGTTTTCTTTTGAACGACGCTGGATTGTTTCAACTACAAGAACCTTTGAGAGAACTTTTTCGTTGCTGTAAACTCTGTTGAGAACAACCATCTGAATTACGCTTAAAATGTTCTGGAAAATCCAGTAAATGCCGATACCTGCAGGGAACTGGAATGTGAAAACAAGTGACATAATGGGCATAACAAATGTCATGCAACCCATCATGGGGTTTTTAGACATTTCGGGGTTCTGTTTTTTCTGTCTTACATGTGTTATAAGGCTTGTAAGCAATGCAGTAAGACCTGAAAACAACGGAACAAGCAAAAGAAGCTTTGCGCCTGTGTCTGTGCCTTTTAAAGCATCAAGGCTCGGCTCAGTAGTAAGCGGTATACCGAAAAGTGAGAAACCGTCGATGAATTCTCTGATTTCTGCTGCATATTCGGGTACTTTTTCAGCTACTTTATCGAAATTGCCGAGAATGTTCATTTCGATATATCTCTTGTTTGATGCACCAAGCTTCATGCTTTCAAGAATACCGTTAAGGTTTGTGATTACATCTGAAGGAAGCTTGACAACGTATGTCAGGGGCTTGTAAATAACTTCATAAAGGATGTAGATAATAGGAAGCTGAATGAGAAGAGGAAGACAACCCTGTGCATTCATGGGGCTGTAGCCTTCTCGTGCATAGAGAGCCTGCATTTCTTCCTGAATTTTTTTCTGGTCGCCTGCGTATCTTGCCTGAATTCTTCTGATTTTAGGCTGAAGTCTCTGCTGCTTTGCAGCGCCTTTCTGCTGTGAAATAGCAGACGGAAGAAGAACAAGTTTAAACACAAATGCAAACAAAAACAACGCTGCGATGTAGTTGCCTGAAAGGTTATAAAACTGTTCAAGTATCCATGCAAAAGGAACATAAATAAAATCCATTTTCTATCCTCCGCTAAAGGAAACAAGCAAAAACTTGTTTCTGCGTTAAAATACTCGCATTCCGCAAAGCAGAATGCTGCGCTTATTTTCTGATTTAGTGGTAATCGGAATAAAGGTAAAATAAAAAATCCGGAAAACTACCCGACAAACTATTTACTACGTTTCTTTTTTCCGGCATTCTTCTTCGGTTTCACGGGGTCGTATCCGCCTGGAAACAGCGGATTGCATCTCATCAGACGCATAAAAGCTAATAATCCTCCCTTGATAACTCCGTGAATCTCAATTGCATCTACTGCGTATTGAGAGCAAGTCGGATAATATCTGCAACGGGGAGGAAACAGAGGAGATATTTTTCTTTGATAAAACCTGATAAATTTAATCAATATGTTTTTCATTACGGTTGATTACCCCGGCACTGGCAAGATGCTCACGCATCGTTTTTTGTACCACAGTGCTTTTTACATATTTTGTTTTGCTTCTTGCGACGAACACGATATCAAAACCGCCTGATATTTCTTCTGATAAATTAAAAAACGCGGCTCTGATTACACGCCTTGAGCGGTTTCTCTCCACTGCGTTTCCAATCTTTTTACCTGTCGTTATACCATAACGACAGTATCCGACGCGGTTTTTAACGACATAGGTTACAAGTGCACCTGATGCAAATGATTTACCTCTGCCGTAAGCACGTCGGAAATCACTGTTCTGATTTAACGTTATGGGTTTTGACAAATTAATCAATCCGTTCGTCTTGATGTACAGAAATTAATAAGAAAGCTGTTTTCTGCCTTTTGCTCTGCGGCGAGCAAGAACCTTGCGGCCATTTCTGTCAGACATTCTTTTTCTGAAACCGTGTTCCATTTTTCTGTGACGTTTTTTGGGCTGATAAGTTCTTTTCATCTTTTTAACCCTCCTATCCTCTCGGTAATAATAACTTTTGATTTTACGGAACGTCAATATCCGCAAATCATGTATTTGAGTTTCTACGCAAGACATAGTTGCATAAAAACATACTCCAACAATATGATATTATATAATAAACTTGTCTACGATGTCAACACCTTTTTGTAAATTTCTCCTGTTTTAAGTATTTGACAATAATATTGTGAAATGACTATGAAATTTTGATAATTTGTGGTAATATATATTAGTAAATACGCATTGGAGGGCATGTTATGAAAGAAATAAACATCCGCGAACTTAAAGAAAACCCCATCAAAATGATAAGTGACGACTGGGCTTTGCTCACAGCAGGCGACGAAAAAGGCTTCAACACAATGACTGTAAGCTGGGGCGGTGTCGGCGAATTATGGGGCAAAGACGTGGCATTCGTGTTTGTAAGACCACAGAGATATACTAAAGAATTTATTGACAAAAGTGACCTTATGACACTTTCTTTCTTCGGCGGTGAATACAAAAAGGAATTAGGTCTTTGCGGTAAAAAGAGCGGCAGAGATATCGACAAGATGAAAGAAACAGGCTTTAACCCCGTTTTTTCTGACGGCACTGTATATATTAAGGAAGCAGAAACTGTGCTTGTACTTAAAAAACTTGCAGTAACTCAGATGACACCTGATATTTTCCTTGACAAGACAATTGAGGATGACTGCTATCCGAACAAGGATTATCACATAGTATACATTGCTGAAATCGTGAAAACGCTCGAAAAATAACAGGTGGTATTACTTAAAAAAATTTTTTTGAAAAATTTTAAAAAAATGCTTGACAATCGGGAAACGTTGTGGTATCATAAGCAAGTCGTCAGGACAAAACGTTCTGATAAGTTGGTGTTTATGGCGATGAGGGTCCACCCGTTCCCATCCCGAACACGGTAGTTAAGCTCATCAGTGCCGAAGATACTTGGCTGGAAGCGGCCCGGGAAAATAGGACGACGCCAACACAAACAAGTAGCCACCCAATAGGGTGGTTATTTTTTTAGTAAAATAATATATTTATATACAAAGGAGATGTTTTTATGGTTTACACATACAGAACTCAGGGTACTTGCGCAAGAACAATCGACATTGAAATTGAAGACGGAATTATAAAGCACGTTGAATTCAACGGCGGTTGCGCAGGCAACACTCAGGGAATTGCAAAATTAGTAGAAGGTATGGACGCACGCCATGTTGTTGAGCGTTTTGAAGGAATCCGTTGCGGTTTCAAAAGCACATCATGCCCCGACCAGCTTGCTCAGGCAATCAAGCTTGTTCTTGCAAAGCAGGGAGAATGATTTATCGGGATAAGAGATATTTTCGGTTGTGAATGAAACCCACCGGAATCTTTTATCTGTTCAATATTATCTTACACTGCATCAAAAAGCCCCCTTGAAGGGGAGCTTTTTTTATTTATTCACTGTTTCTTTTTGTTTGTGTTCTTTTACTTTTCTGGGCTTTGCGGTGAATCTGTCAAAAGCTGCCAGAAGACCGGGAAGCACAAAGAGAATAAGAAGAATTGCAGATGCTGCGCCTATTGAAATTGTCTGGCACATCTGGGCAATCGTCGGGTCTACGGGAGCAAAACCGATAACGCCCGTTACAAAGACCATGATAAGCCCTGAAGTGAAAATTGTGTGGGTTGAGCCGTCGTAAGCTGCTTTGATAGAGTCTTTGACAGACATTGTTGCACGGCCTTCGCGGTAGTAGTTTGTAAAGAGAATTCCGTAGTCAATGGTTGCACCCATCAGGATACACTGAACAACTAAAAGAGCAAGGTAGTAAACGCTGTAGCCCAACAGACCGCTGACGATGACTGTGATATACACACCGCACTGCACAAGAAGCACAAGAATCAGAGGAATCGGCACACTTCTGAAAGTGATTGCGACAACAAGGAAAATTGCAATTGCAGTAAGCAATGTGATTAACAGCAATTCTCTGTCAAAAATCTGTTGCATTTCGTAGCTCATAGGTGAATTACCTACAAGGTAATATTCCCCTTCAAGTGACGCATCACATTCTTTTACAAGGTTTTCGATAAATTCTGTGGTTTCTGCACCTTCAAGAGCAAGAGACGTGTCAATCATCATAATTGAATGATTTTTGCCTCTCATCTGCTTAAGTCCGTCGTCAAGCTGGGTTTTTGCGCCGAGAATCTGGGCTTTCACAGAATCGTCAAGAAGAGTTTCCAGCCTGGGGTCGTTAATCATGTTATTGTAGAGATGGTCAAACATTTCTTCAATTGTGAGCGTCCATGTCTTGTCGCTGTAGTTTACGGCCGAATAGTAAAGGTAAAGAAGCGACATTGTGTTTTCGTCAAGCTTATCTGAGAAACCACCAAGCATTGAAGCAAGCTCACCTGATGAATATGTTTTTTCCGAAACAACTGCATCGATTATTATTTCCGCAGTGCCGAGAAGAGATTTCTTTTCATCGTCAATGAAGTTTTCAAAGTCTTTATTTGTTACGATATCGCTTATGATGAAATTGACAAAGTTTTCAACTGAAATTTTCCATGCGCTTGTGTCGCCATGGTCTGCTTTATAGAGCATGAAAAGTTGTCTTAAAAGAGATTCTTCAATTCCTGCAAGGTCTGCAATCTCTTTGGGGCTGAATTCTTTACCGCTTACCGCACCGTTTATGAAGCCCTGACCCATTCCGATGAGAGCAAGCTGGTCTTTATCCATGAGAGATGAAACCATGTCTTTATTCTCTGCAAGGAAATTGACAACCGTCTGGAGAGAAAGCTTCTTGTCAGGTGAATTTCTGGTGAAGTCATAAATTGAATAAACAAGCTTAATCATGCTTTCGTCGTAATTGAGAAGATTTGCCATATCCTGATATGAAACCTTACCATTTGGCATAAGTGCTGACGGAAGATTCTGCAAACGCTTGACAAGATTCAATGTTTCATCGTCAAGCTGAGAAGCCATCAAGGGATTGTTTGCAACGTCGTTTGCAATAAAATCTATTAATTCCTTTACGCTCAATGATGGCGGAGTGTAAGAATCAAGAGATGAATAATAGTAAGCATAAAGAAGAGTTACGTCACTTTCAGCAATTCCCAATCTGCCTGAAAGTTCTTTTGCCGACATCGGTTTTGTGATAACATTCACGTCAGTAAAATCAGAAACAAGACCGATTTTGCTCTTCATATCTTCGTCAATGAAAGATGAATACATTTCGTTTGTTGAAATATTGTTTACGATGAAATCAGCAAAAGTTGAAAGAGTCATTCTGCCTGCATCCGCATTTGTTTTTGTTGCCATGTAGAGAGTGAAAACCTTTTCGATATCTTCTTCGCTCATTGAGAAAAGGCTTGCCATTTCTTTTGCAGTCATGGGGGTTGTGAGCTTTTCTTTTGAAGTGAAGTCTGAAATAAGGCTCATGTTTTCTTTCATGCTGTCGTCAATGAAAGATGCAAACATTTCGTTGGACAAAACATTGGTTTCGATGAACGAAAGCACCTGACCTGCAGTTAATTTCTTTTCTGTTTTATCGCCTAATTTATCGTAATACAAAACTGAAAGCAAGGAAGAATCAACGCCCATATCAGCGCCTAAAGTGTCAATCATTGCAACCATTCCGTCGGTGGTAAAGGCTTTGCCGAGAGTTGTGGTGTAGCCTAAAACGCTGTTGACTTTTTCGTGGGAAGAAAGCTTATCCCCGATAACTGCAATTTTATCTTCGTCTTTGTTATCGTAAATCATAACCACAGGGTTTGAAACGGGGAAAACCTCGGCAATTTCGTCTTCGTTGGAAATTGAGTAAGTAATTTCAGTAATATTCTGCAGGAAATATGCGGCAACAAAAAGGATTACAAAAACAACTGCAATCACATTGCGTGCCCTGAACTCAAATTTTGCAACCTTGCCGAAAGGAATATGGATTTCTTTCTTTCTTGATTTTTCAAGCACCTTATCAAACATAAGGATAAGCACAGGCAATACGGTGAACACGCAAACCATGCTGATTAAAACACTTTTTGCAAGCACAAGACCAACGTCACGGCCGATAGTGAAGCTCATAAACAGAAGCATAAGAAGACCGATAACAGTTGTCATACCGCTTGATACAACCGATGAAAATGCGTTTTTAAGGGCGCTCTTCATGGCAGTGTATTTGTCAGGAGCAGTCAGTTTTTCCTGACGGTAACGGTTCATGATAATAATTGAATAGTCCATGGAAAGGACAACCTGCATAATTGAGCAGATAGAGAAAGTCATGTGGGAAATGTATTCAAAAATAACGTTTGTGCCCATGTTAAGACCAACTGCAACGCCGATTGTGGCAAGAAACAGCACAGGCTCAAACCATGAAGAACACATTATAACAAGCACTACCATCAGAAGCCCGAAAGCAAGCAGAATAACCCACAAAGGCAGGTTTGCGCCCATTGCGTCGTCGTTTTTCATAGACATTTCGTAACTGCTGAATTCTCTGGTGATGGTGGCTTCAATCGCCATTTCTTCGTTGGTGGAATAAGCATATGATGTGCTGACGGTGAAAAGAGAATATCCGTCTTTATCGTTCTTTTCAGGGTTGTATGTAACGCTGTCTACATATTCAATGTTTTCAAGTTTTGTCCTGACTTCTGCTTTCTGGGCATCGGAAAGACCTTTGAACATAACTCTTATAGTGGAGGGCATTTTTGTGTCGGGAAATTCCTCTGCCATAACGCTCATGCCCTGACTCATGTTGAAATCTTCCGGAAGATATTTTGTAAGGTCTGTGTTTACCTGAACCTTAGGAATAAGAAGACAACACACAAGGCAAAGGCCAAGCATGACTGACAAAACATATTTTCTTTTATCAACAATAAAATCAAAAATCTTTTTCATATGCATCACCTGAATACAACTAGAATTATGCCTATACTTATTGTATATCCTGAATTTGTTAAAAAATATAAGTAATTGTTAAGAAATATTAAACAATTTCCGGGAACAAAAAATCACCGATAACGCTGTGGCGTATCGGTGTTTTTTAACGCATTATTGTGCCGGAAGTTCACTTTTCAAAGAAATACTTCCTTACAAATCCCGTACCTTATGTTAAAATTATTTCTTTTTCATTTCAATAAGGTCACGGTAGCTGATAAGGGTGATGCCGTTTTCCTTAAGGATTCTGTGTGTTTCGGGGTCGTTCATAAGCTTATATTCCCACACTCTGTCCTGCCATGAGCCTACGATACTTTTAAGCTCGTCAGTTTCTTTTGCAGGGTGTACGAAGGTTTCCGTTACACCGTCGGGCAGGTCTGTCCAGATTTTAAGGATAGTTTCGCGGTAATGGTCGTAGCCGTTTGAACGCAAATCCTTTGTCCAGTCGGGGAAAAGAAGATAGTCAGGAAGAATAACCTTATATTTTTTTGCCCACAGACGTGAAATGAGGGTCGACGCCCAGTAAAGGGGGTACGGTGTGCCGTTGGGGCAGATTCTCTTATCGTGGCAGGTATACATTCTGTAAGCATAGCCTAATTCACCGCACACACGAAGCGACATTTTAAGCAAGCTGAAACGTCCTGTATAATGGCCGTAGAGAGAGCCCATGTGGTTGTCAAGGTGTGATGGCTTAAAGCCGTCTTTTTCTGCCTGATTCACCTGAGCACGTACTTCCGCTTCAAGCTCTTTTATATCTGCATTTTTCTCAACTTCTGTGCTTGAGCGCCACATAAAGCCCTCATCGTTTACAAGGGTTTTTCCGCCTGACAAAGGTTTCCAGCGGTATGTGGACCACTCGTTGGTCATCGTGAGATGAACGCCGATGGCATATTCCGGGTGAGTTTTTGCAAATTCAACTGCGTCCTTTGCTGACGGGCAAGGCATCATGATAGTTGAAGATTTAAGCCTGCCGTTCATGAAAAGCTCTTCAACCGCATCGTTTGCAGATTTGCACAGACCGTAATCGTCTGCGTTTATAATCAAATATTTAGCCATGTTTTACCACTCCTTTATTTTATCATAACCCAACACAGCATTTAAGTCAATTAAGGATTTGTAAATTAACAAAAAAATAACACCGATACACGACAGCGTTATCGGTGTTCTGATTTTATAAAATTTTAAGCGCACCTGTAGGACAGACCTCTGCACATCTTTGGCAGTCTTTACAGAATGACAAAATTTCGTCGCCCTGAAATTCAGGCTTTATAACTGTTTTAAATCCCCTGCCCACAAGACCGAGAATGCCTTTTTTCACAACCTCGTCGCATGTGCGCACGCAAAGAGAGCAAAGAATACATTTTGAATTGTTTCTTTCAACAGACACAAGCTTTCTTTCAGTTTCGTGGATATTTTTTTCACCTGCAAGACGCAAAGGGTTAATATCATAAAGGTTTGCGTGTTTAATGAGTCTGCAGTCTTTGTAATCGTGGCAACCGCACTCAAGACAACGTGATGCTTCTTTCATGGCATCTTCTTTTGTAAGACCAAGATTCACTTCTTTGAAATTATTTATTCTTTCTTCTGCGCTTAAGTGGGGCATTTTAACGCGTGAAGCTTTTTCTCTGTCTTCAAGCATTTCCTTTGTTACATTTCTTTCCGAAACAAAGGGCTTTCTGTAAGGAATTTCCATGCCGAGAAGAAAGCCGTCAATAACATTTGACGCTTTTTCTGCTTCACCGATTGCTTCAATGGCAATTGATGCGCCTTTGTTGGTAGCATCACCAACTGCGAAAACGTTTTCGAAGTTAGTTCTGAAAGTTTTTGTATCGGCAGAAATTATTCCTTTTTCGTTAAGTTCAAGGCTGTCAAAACCTTTTACATCAACTTTCTGTCCGATAGCAGAAATGACTGTGTCAACACGGAGAGTTTCAAATTTACCCTCAACCTTTACGGGTGAACGTCTGCCTGACGAATCAGGCTCGCCAAGCTCCATAACCTGAAGCTTAATTTCTTTCACCTTGCCGTTTTCTGCAATAATTTCGTCAGGGTTAGTAAGGAATTTAAAGATAATTCCCTCTTCTTCGGCTTCTTCAATCTCAATTTTTTCAGCAGGCATTTCGTTTTTTGTTCTTCTGTAAACAAGGTAAACCGTTTCTGCACCCAGCCTGCGTGCCGTTCTTGCAGCGTCCATAGCGGTGTTGCCGCCGCCCACAACTGCAACTGATTTTCCGATGTCAATTTCTTCTTTGAGAGAAACTTTTCTCAAGAAATCAATACCGCCCATAACGCCGTCATGCTCTTCACCTTTGCACCTGAGTCCCTGACTTTTCCATGCACCGATACAAACTACAACAGCATCAAATGTATCTTTGATTTCAGAAAATGTAATGTCTTTTCCGATTTCTGTATTGTTTTTAACTTCAACACCAAGAGAAGTGATAAGTCCGATTTCCTTATCGAGAATTTCTTTGGGAAGTCTGTACTGGGGAATGCCGTAACGGAGCATACCGCCTAATTTTTCCATTTTATCAAAAATCGTAACCTGATGACCTTTGATTTTAAGGAAATAAGCAGCCGTCAGCCCTGCAGGGCCGCCGCCTATAACCGCAACTTTCTTGCCTGTGTTTTCGTTGATTTCGGGCTTGAAAGTATCTTCTTTCAAATCTTCATCTGCCGCAAATGCTTTAAGGTAAGCAATTGAAATTGAGTCTTCAACCAACTGTCTTCTGCATGCAGTTTCGCAAGGGTGCGGACAGACTCTGCCTATTGAAGCAGGCAAAGGAAGTTTTTCTTTGATAAGTTTTACGGCTTCGTGGAATTTACCGTCTGCAATTAATTTCACATAACCCTGGCAATCTGTGCCTGCAGGGCAATTAAGTCGGCAAGGACCTAAGCAATCACCGTCGTGGTCGCTCATCAGAAGTTCAAGAGCAATTTTTCTTGCCTTTTTAACACGGTCTGAATCTGTGTTTATAACCATGTTTTCCTGAATTTTCTGACTACATGCACGAAGAAGTTTCGGCATGCCCTCCGCCTCAACAACACACATTCCGCAACCACCGTAGAGAGATACGTTTTCGTGGTAGCAGAGAGTCGGAATTCCGATTCCGTTTTCCCTGGCGGCGTTAAGAATCGTAGTGCCCGCTTCGGCAAAAATTTCTTTTGAATCTATAGTTAATTTAATTTTACTCAATCTTTACGCCCCCTTTCACAAAATTTCCACAGCATTAAACTTGCAGACAGCTTTACACTGACCGCATTTAATGCACTTATCTTCATCAATTGTGAATGCTTTTTTCACTACTCCCGAAATTGCGTTAACGGGACATTTTTTAGAGCAGAGAGAGCAACCTACGCATTTATCACGTGAAATTCTGTAATTGAGCAAATCAGTGCATTCGTGAGCAGGGCATCTCTTTTCATAGATGTGAGCAATATATTCGTCCTTGAAATATTTTATTGTTGTAAGCACAGGGTTTGGCGCAGTCTGACCGAGACCGCACAAAGCACCGTCTTTGATACCGAGACATAATTCTTCAAGAAGTTCAATATCACCATCTTTGCCCTGACCGTGAGTGATTCTGTCCAGAATTTCGTACATTCTCTTTGTACCGATTCTGCAATGGACACATTTTCCGCAGGATTCTTTAGTGGTGAAATCAAGGAAAAATTTCGCCATGTTTACCATGCAGGTGTCTTCGTCCATAACAACCATTCCGCCCGAGCCCATAATAGCCCCTGTGAGAGAAAGTTGTTTGTAGTCTATGACTGTGTCAAGGTGGTTTTCAGTAAGGCAACCGCCTGACGGACCGCCAAGCTGGACCGCCTTGAATTTTTTATTGTTTTTGATTCCGCCACCGATGGTGAAAATGACATCACGGAGTGTTTTACCCATGGGAATTTCCACAAGACCGCCATGCTTGATTTTGCCCGTAAGTGCAAAAACCTTTGTGCCTTTACTGTCTTCTGTGCCCATCAGAGCAAATTTTTCTCCGCCGTTTTCAATAATCCATGCAACGTTTGCAAATGTTTCAACGTTGTTTATATTTGACGGCTTGTGCCAGTAGCCTTTTTCTGCAGGGAATGGTGGCTTTAATCTTGGCATTCCCCTTTCGCCCTCTAAAGATTCAATGAGTGCAGTTTCTTCACCGCACACAAACGCACCTGCGCCTGCCTTGATTCTGAAAGAGCAGGAGAAATCTGTGCCGAGAATATTTTTTCCGACAAAGCCTTTTTCTTCTGCGTCCTTGATTGCGTTTTCAAGCCTTTTTATTGCAAGGGGATATTCTGCTCTTACATAAACGATACATTCCTTTGCACCTATTGCGTAAGCACCGATGAGCATGCCTTCAATAAGGCAATGGGGGTCGCTTTCAATAACGGCTCTGTCCATAAATGCACCGGGGTCGCCCTCGTCAGCGTTGCAGATAAGGTATTTTTCATCTCCTGCAGAATTTTTTGCTGCATTCCATTTGAACCATGTGGGAAAGCCTGCACCGCCACGACCGCGAAGACCTGAAACTTTTATTTCTTCAATAACATCTTCTCTTGTCATGGAAGAAAGCACTTTTTTGATAGCACTATATCCGCCTTTTTCGGTGTAATCATCAATTTTTTCAGGGTTTATGACACCGCAGTTGCGAAGAGCAATTCTTGTCTGGTTAGTAAGGAAAGAATTATCTTCTTCAGAAATTTCAAAATCTTTTATAAGTGAAAAATCGTTTTTGTTTACGGCATCGGCTATAACTTCTGCCATCTCGGGTGTCACATTCACAAGGCGGTGGAGCGTGTTTTCGCCGTCAAAAACATCAACAATCGGCTCTAAATAGCACATGCCGATACAACCTGTGATTGTAAGGAGTGATTTATCTTTTAACATATTTTCAAGGGCAGAATAAACTTTCATACTGCCTGCCGCAATGCCGCAACTTCCCTGACCGACTGCTATTTTCATTTTTCCGCCCCCTTGAGTGTATTTAAAATTTCTTTCACTTTTTCGGGAGTGAGAGAGCCGTAGGTTTCGTCGTTAATCATCATAACGGGAGAAAGGCTGCAACAGCCCAGACACGCAACATTTTTGAGGGTGAAAAGACCGTCCGACGTGGTTTCACCGTCAGAAATATGGAGTTCGTCTTTTATTGTTTTTTCAATTCTTTCAGAGCCGTTTACATGGCATGCAGTGCCCTGACAGAGCATGATGAGATATTTGCCCACAGGTTTGAATCTGAACTGGGTATAAAATGTTGCAACGCCCATAACCTTTGCAGGTGTCAGGTTTGTTTCCTTCGCGATATGATAAATAACATCAGTGGGAAGAAAGCCGTAAATCTCCTGCGCTTTCTGGAGAATTGTAATAAGGCTTCCGGGAATGTCTTTATATTCTTTTAAAACTTCATCAAGAAGTGAAAGATTGCTGCTACCGCAATTACAGCAACTCATTTCATCATCTCCTCTTAAAAATATCTGTAAGAATTATATCACTCTGTTTTCATAAAATCAATATCAATAAAAAGGTAAACTGTATTGATTTTTACTTTCAAAGATGATAAAATCAATCTAAGGAGTGATTCATATGAAAAAAATAACAAAAATTCTGGCAGTTATACTTTCTGTAATTGTGTGCTTGTCAGCATTTTCAATTATGCCATTTGCAGCAGCAAAAAGACCTAACGCAAAAAGTTCTGAAAAAGAATTGCTTGCATACCATGAAGAAAGAGTAAATGAACTTATCAACAACGGTGATTTCAAAGCCGAAAACGACTGGTCATTAAACTTAGAGGTTGACACAAAGAAATTACCTGCAGGTGTAGATGCAAAGAAAGTTCAGAAAGAATATAATTACAGCGAAGGCGACAAATCGACTGTTTACTTCAACGACAAAGACGTTGTCAGAGGCACCTTCAGCATTGCGGACGATAAAGAAACTTTCGGTCTTAAATATAAGAGCATGAAGGTTTCACAGTCAGGCGAAGACACAACGGTAGTCCTTGTTTACACAGAAACATGGGGCACAACAGGCAAAACAACAGATACTTACACAATCGTTTACGATGCCGTGGGCAACATCGTTTCTTACAATCTGAACCAGAAATCAACATATACCGACACTTATGAAGGCAAAACAATAACACTCAACGAGGAAGTTAACGATTCATATACATTTACATATGAACTTACTTTCTTTGATAAGATTATCTTGTTCTTCAGAAAACTTTTTTTCTGGCTCTACTGATCAAATAAAATTTTAAGGCAGGGTTTCGCTGAATTCCCTGCCTTATTTTTTATGAAAAGTTTCATAATTCAATGCATTAAAAAGTCCCCTTGAAAGGAAGTTTCAAGGGGATTTCTGTTTTAGATTTTCTTAACGCCGAAAGATACTTTTTCTTCGTTGATGTCCCAATCTGCTGTGTAGCCGTCAAGTGAGCCTGCTACGTATGCATCTGCAAGAACGTCTGTCATGATTTCTTCTTTATTCTTTTCAAAGATTTCTGCAAGCTTTGCGTTGCCGTCGATATAAACTGTGATATGGTCGGGCACGTCAAAGTCTGCATCTTTTCTCATTGTCTGGATTTTTGAAACCATTTCACGCACAAAGCCTTCTTCGATAAGTTCAGGTGTAAGTTCAGTATCGATTGCAACTGTGATTCCGCCGTCTGCAAGAGAGAAGAAGCCTGTTTTCTGTGTTGCTTCGATAAGAAGGTCGCCTGCTTCAAGGTCAATTACCATGTCGCCAAGGTCAAGTTTCAGAACGCCTGTAGTATCAAGTTCTTTCTTTGCAGCGTTGCCGTCCAATTCAGCAAGTTTAGTTCTGATATCGTTAAGGCGTTTGCCGTACTTCGGACCGAGAGTTTTCATTTGGGGCTTGAAGTTGTAAGAAAGCATGTTGTCCACATCGTCGATGAATGAAACTTCCTTGATGTTAAGCTCATCTTCGATGATTTTCTTATAGAACTCGTTAAGTTCTCTTTCGCCTTTTACGAACATTTTGCCGAGAGGC
>JAZSFV010000142.1:0-4621 GCA_045532395.1 Acutalibacteraceae bacterium | reverse complement strand
CAAATATATTTTTGCAGTAATAATACATATAAAAACATAAGAGAGCATGCGCGGAGCACACTCTCTTATATTTCAAAATTTAAAAATCAGTCCGTAAAATCAATAAGTTTTTAAATATTCCAAAGTAGCTAATATATACAGTTCTGCACCACTATCACCAACGCCTTTGTGTGCAACGATTCCGGCATTTTCGTAATCCACGCCATACAAAAGGTCCACTGCACCATCGCCTGCATCATAAGACGGATCTATTTCTGCAGCTAACAAAGCAATCATCTGAATGGGGATTAACCGGTCACTGAATGTTGTAGCAACTGCGCAGACTTTCTTGTCATTACCTTGTTTTTCGAAGTATATAATCATTGTACCGCTGTTACTTCCGGATTTCAAAGAATAACCCAGACAATTTCCCTTAACACCTAAGGGCGTAATTTTTACATCCAAAATAGTACTGTACCAATTCACAAGCACATCGGCTGTAATATTTAATGATATGCCTTCAACTTTCACTTCTATCTGCGGAATTGTTCTGTTTTCAATAAACTCACCGCATATTTCACACGTTATCTTTTCTTCACCCGGTAAAAGCATAGTAGGTGCAACAATAACGGTAGATTTCTCCTTATGTGGTTTTTTCTCGCCTTCTGTCCCGTTACATACTGAACATGTTTTAGGAGCCTTGCAGGTAGCTTCAACCCATTTGTGACCTTTTGCTTCGCCCTCAGTTTTTTCGCAGTATTCACAAGTTTTGGGTTGTGTACAAGTAGCGTCAGCCCATTTATGCTCAAGGCAGATAACGTGAGTTGCAGTCAATATGATAAACACTACCACAAGCGCAGCCACAACTGCGCCAATTATTACAGGAACAGGAAATTTTTTCTTTTTCTCCGGTGGCTGGTTATTGTTTTCAACATTCCATACCGGCTGAGAGATGATTTCGGGAGTTATTGCTGCGCCTGCATTTTCTTCAGGTACAGTTTCAGCTTTTTCTGTCTGTTCTGATATTTCTTCAGGATTTGTTTCATTGAGCTTGTTATTTTCTGAATCCATTTTTCTTTCCCCTTTCAAAGATCACACAAAAATTTTGCTGACTTAATTCTATCAAACAAATATACAAAAGTCAAATATATTCAGATATAATTCAATTTTCATGTTGACATAATGTTTTCAATCATGCTATATTAAAGGGAATCATGTGAGGTGGTATTGTGATAAAATTTTTCAAATCAGTAACTGCATTTTTTCTTTCAGCGTATTATCTTTTTGGTGCAATTTCCGTAAGCGACAAAACTGTTGACGAAAACATAAAATATCAGCAGGAAAGAATGAACTATCTTAAAACGGAATTTTATAAAGACTACATCCCTTGCGACGAAAACAAATTTGCAGATTTCGATATAGACGAAGCCATTGAAAGCGGAGTTAAATACAACGAAGTTCAGTTTGTTGCAACCCACAACAGTTATCAGCTTGACGCAACTGAAGAATGCAAAAGGCTTTACCGTGCCGTCAGCGATATAACTTACGGGTTTATAGAGCCCGGGTTTGCCGAATTCAGTATGGACACCCTGACAGAACAGTTTGAACTGGGAATCAGAAGTGTGGAGCTTGACATTGAAACCGTCGACGATAAAGGAAACATAAGTTTTGTCGTTTCTCACGACCCACTTTACGACAACACTTCAAGCTGCTTTGACCTGGAGCTTGCTCTTGAGGAAATCAAATTATGGTCTGACCACAACCCCAACCATCTTCCCCTGACAATTATTATAGAGCCGAAGAAAAATGTGGCACCCATACGCAACATGAAAAACTTTAAATTTGAATATGCAAAAGTGTTGGATGAACTGTTGAGAGAAAAAATGGGTAACACTCTTCTTACCCCCAAAGATATGATGGGCGAATATGAAAGCCTTAAAGAAATGCGTGAAAATGACGGATGGCTCACTCTTGAAGAAACTATGGGGAAAATAATTTTCCTCCTGCACGATTCAAACGCTACTTCTGATTACATAAAACTCGACAAATCCTTAAAAACTCAGGCTATGTTCCCCATGCTCCGATTTAATGATATAGATAAATCCTATGCATCATTTATTATCGACAACGAGCCTGACGCAGCTTTGAAACACGAAAGCGAATCAATAGGCAGATGCAATCTTATCGTAAGAACGAGAGTAGATTTCTTCCCATTCCATCCTGAAAGCAGATACAACCTTGCAAACAGTTGCTCGTCCCAGATAATGTCTACAGACTACCCCGTAAGAAAAGGCGAAAGCAAATTCCATACTTATTCTTTCGACGGCTACACAGTTAAATTAAGGAAATAAAAAAAGTTACCGTACATCATCTGAGATGTACGGTATTTTTTAGTTAAGACCTTTTTTATCAAAATTAAGCACAGTCTGAAGAGCAATCTGCAAACCGGCTTTTATTGTTTTTTCATCAAGGATTTCTGCAGTATCAAGCCTTGTGTGGTAATATCTTGCAGGTGTGGGGTCCATAGCGATAAAGCTTGCAGCAGGCACACCAATCTGGCTGAATGCTGCGGCATCAGTCGAGCCCAAGTCAATTACGCCCACATCAATTTTATCAAACCCTGCTTCTTCACCACTTGATTTGATAAGATTTGCAACGCGTTTATCGTTTTTGACTGTGCCGTTCATGTCGCCGAGAATGATTTTCATGAAATCAAAATCATGAATTGTATCGATAGCAACAAAAACTGTTTCGATGTTTTTATCGTTGAATTCTTCTTTGTGGCGTTTTGCAAAATCCTTTGAGCCACGAAGACCTGATTCTTCGCCGTTTACGAGAGCAATCTGAATTTCAGTGTTTTCAAGGCGGATATCGTTGTCTTTAAGATATTTTGCAATTGCAAGGGAAATATAACATCCTGTAAGGTTATCGTTTGCACCTGTTACGGGCTTTTTGAAATTGCAGAAGAAAAGAGCCGCAATCATAAATGGAATAAGGCAAAGAAGTATAATTCCGAAAATTGTAACTGCCTTATTATCTTCACCAAAAACCAGAGCAGGATTCACAGCCCCCCGCATAACCATAGCAGTAATTGAGCCTGCAATTGCTGCAACCAAAGTCACAACGGCAGAAACAATAACAGTTGCCACTGCAGGACGGCCACCGTAATAGGTGTAGGTCCACTCAAAAGCTGAGTCAGTATGACCGCAGAGAATGATTCTTCTTTTTGTCTCGCCTGATGATTTGATTTTGCCGATTACGTTGGCAGTATCTTTTTTCTTAAAAAACACATCAAGTGTCTGCTTATAAAAGAAAAATTCACTTACGATAAAGAAAAGTGTAACAAGTGAAAGCACAAGAGAAATCACGGGCAAACCGAAAACAAAAAGCAGAATTGCAGCAATCATCATCACTGCACCAACGCTTACCCATGACATAAAAGCTTTATCAGAGCACTTGAATTCTTCAACAACAGTTTCGTCGCACACTTCTTTTGTGTGGCGGACAAAATATTTTCTCGCTTTTTTATCTCCCTCACTGCCCACAGCACGAGGACCGCACCCTGAAGTTACTTCTTTAATTTTTTCACAAACGTAGGAAGAATAATTTTCAATTTCTGATAAATAATTCTTTCCGTTATCGATAGCCATTTAAAACACACCTTTTTCAAAAAGAAAGTTCTTAATATTTTTTAATATTTTACAATAAATGAAACTGCAAGTCAAGCAAAAACGACTTAAAATCCACCGACAGACATAAAAAAACCCTATCGTGAGATAGGGTTTTCGAATCGTTTAGTTTTCTTTAAACATAATTATGGGCTTTTCGCCGTTTTCAACACATTCTTTTGTAATCTGAACGCTCTGCACTTTATCGTCAGAAGGAATATCGTACATTATGGGAAGCAGAATATTCTCAGTTATTGAGCGAAGGCCACGTGCGCCTGTTTCTTTTTCAAGAGTTTTCTTTGCAATAGCGCGAAGTGCGTCATCATCGAAAGATAAATCAACTTCGTCCATACCGAACAGTTTTTTATACTGTTTTACAAGCGCATTCTTTGGTTCAGTCATAATCTGAACGAGAGCATCTTCGTCAAGCTCCTGAAGCACAGTCACAATAGGAAGACGGCCTACAATTTCAGGGATAAGACCAAACTTAACAAGGTCCTGATGAATAACTTTGTTTCTGATATTATCAGCTTTTCTTTCTTCCTTGCCCTTTACGTCTGCTCCGAAACCGAGAGCACCGTTGTTGCCTGTGCGTTTTTCGATAATCTTTTCGATTCCGTCAAATGCACCGCCGCAAATGAAAAGAATGTTTGTTGTATCAATCTGAATAAACTCCTGCTGAGGATGTTTTCTTCCGCCCTGGGGAGGAACGTTTGCAACAGTGCCTTCAAGAATTTTAAGAAGTGCCTGCTGAACACCTTCACCGCTTACATCACGGGTGATTGAGGGGTTTTCGGATTTTCTTGCAATCTTGTCAATTTCGTCAACATAGATAATGCCTCTTTCAGCTCTTTCTATATCAAAATCAGCTGCCTGAATTATTCTGAGAAGAATATTTTCAACGTCTTCACCTACATAACCGGCTTCAGTAAGAGTAGTTGCGTCTGCAATTGCAAAAGGCACGTCAAGAATCT
>JAZSFV010000223.1:0-5857 GCA_045532395.1 Acutalibacteraceae bacterium | reverse complement strand
GGCACAATCAACCCCCACACAAAATTCAAGGGTCAGGTTTACGTTCTTACAAAGGATGAAGGCGGCCGTCACACACCTTTCTTCAACAACTACAGACCTCAGTTCTATTTCAGAACAACTGACGTTACAGGCGTAATCAACCTTCCCGCAGGCACAGAAATGTGTATGCCTGGTGATAACGTTGATATGGACGTTGAACTTATCACTCCTATCGCTATCGAAGAAGGCCTTCGTTTCGCTATCCGTGAAGGTGGCCGTACAGTTGGTTCAGGCGTTGTTACAGCAATCGCTGAATAATTAACTGCTCGTAGTAGATAATTTTTAAACAATTAAACCTCGTAAGGGAAACCTTACGAGGTTTTTTGTTTGTGTAATTTATGATGTTTTCTGCCTTTTTTCTATTCGCTTCCAATTAATAAATCCATACAAATCGTTAAAGAAGAATGTCATGAAGCAAGTTATCATTGAAACGGAGCTGATGTCTTCCTTTGCAGCCCATATCCAGAGAAAAATAAGGACTAAATCGTTTGCTGCATACCCTAAAGCGTAATAGGGACTTCGCATGGCGGTAAGGTAAGATGCAAGAAAAGAGGTTGCAATTGAAATTGTGCTGACTAAAAGATTTGCATTACCTAATTTTTTCAGTATGAAATAAAAAATTATTGTCACAACCAGAGTCGACACCCACATAATCACAGTCTGCTTTTTCGTCATGCGGACAATTTCAACTTCCTTCGTGCCTTTAAAAGGGTGTCTGAGCCAGGAAATCAGTGCCACAATAGCCATCGGCGTTGTCATACCCAGGTACGTTATCATCTCGCCATAATATCTGAATTCCAAAGATATAAACCCATAAAATACAGAAAAAACGATTATGAGTATTTGCCCGATTGCATGACCTTTTGCAAGGAAAATTAATGCAGTAACGCCGATAAGCGAAGCAATGAGCGTTAAATAGTCAGCGCTTTTAAAAATAAAAAATGTTAATACAACTGCAAGCAGAGACCCTATCCAGAGTCCTTTTTCAAATTTTGTCAATTTCATTTTTATCACCTAAAAAAATAAGCACCTAAACGCATCTTCAAAGACCTAACGATACGTTCAGAGTGCAATTTTGCAACTACCCGGTGGCAGTAAATAATTCAGTTTCGTAAATTATATCAAAGTTTGCAAACATTGTCAAGACATGTGTTTGTTGACTTTAAGGGGTTTTTATGATACTATATTTCTTCGGAAAGTGGTGAGAATATGAAAATCAAAGGTGCTGTTTTTGACGTTGACGGAACACTTATTGACTCAATGTATACGTGGCGTCACAGGGGAGAATTATATTTAAAGAAGCTTGGTATTTCAGCCCGGGAAGGTCTTCAATATGACGTAAGGCGTCTGGGTTTTCTCGAATCGCCTAAAATGATAAAAGAAGAATATAACCTTACCCAGTCAACTGACGAGATTTTAAACGGTATGATGCAGGTTGTAAGAGATTATTATATAAACGAAGCCACGCTTAAAGAAGGCACAATTGAATTTCTGGATGAACTTAAAAAGAACGGTGTCAGAATGTGTATCGCAACCGCGACTGACTGGGACATGGTAGTGCCGGGCCTTAAAAGATGCGGTATTTACGATTATTTTGAAAATGTTTTCACCTGCGGCGGACTTAAGACAAACAAAACAAAACCTTATATTTTTGAACACGCCATGGAAAGCATAGGCACCACGAAAGAAGATACAGTAATTTTTGAAGATGCTCTCTATGCTGTGAAAACTGCAAAACAAGCAAATTTCTTTGTGACAGGCATTTTTGACGAGCAGGAGCATGAACAGGAAGAATTCGTGTCCTTGTGTGATGTTTTTGTCCACGATTTGCGAGATTCACTAAAATTTTTATTGTGATTTTTTTAATTTCTTTGCAAAATAACGTTGCATTATAGCGCATAAAGTAGTATAATATCTAGTTGTGAAAAGACTTTATATTGTCCAAAAGGAGTTGTTCATTATGAGCAGAATGATAGGTACAGTCTCAAGAGGTGTAAGAGCACCCATCATCAAAAACGGTGATGATATAGTAGAAATCGTAACTTCTTCAGTTATTGAAGCTTCAGAAGATGCAGGTTTCAGTTTTAACGACCGCGACATCGTTGCTATGACAGAAGCAATCGTTGCTCGTGCTCAGGGTAACTATGCAACAGTTGATGATATTGCAAGCGACGTAAAAGCAAAATTCGGCGGTGAGACAGTAGGCGTTATTTTCCCCATTCTCAGCCGTAACCGTTTTGCAATCTGCCTTCGCGGTATTGCAAAGGGTGCAAAGAAAATTGTTCTTATGCTCTCTTATCCTTCAGACGAAGTCGGAAACCACCTCGTAAGCCTCGGTGCTCTTGATGAAAAAGGCGTTGACCCTTACAAAGACGTGCTTTCTCTTGAAAAATATCGTGAACTTTTCGGCTACGAAAAACACACATTCACAGGTGTTGATTACGTAGAATATTACGAAACACTTATCAAAGAATCAGGTGCAGAAGCTGAAATCATTTTTGCATACAACCCCAGAGCAATCCTTGACTATACAAAAAATGTTCTTTGCTGCGATATCCACACACGTGCCCGCACAAAGAGACTTCTTAAAAATTCAGGCGGAGAAAATATTTACGGCCTTGACGAAATTCTCAATGCTCCCGTAAACGGAAGCGGTTTCAATGCTGACTACGGTCTTCTCGGCTCAAATAAAGCAACTGAAGACACAGTTAAGCTTTTCCCCCGCGACTGCCAGGCAGTAGTTGATGCTATTCAGGCTCAGCTTAAGGAAAAAACAGGCAAAAACATCGAAGTTATGGTTTATGGCGACGGTGCTTTCAAAGACCCCGTAGGTAAAATCTGGGAACTTGCTGACCCGGTTGTTTCTCCTGCTTACACAAGCGGTCTTGAAGGAACTCCCAACGAGCTCAAGCTTAAATATCTTGCTGATAACGACTTCGCAGACCTTAAAGGTGAAGAACTCAAGGAAGCTATCAAAAACAAGATTCAGGAAAAGGATGGCGACCTTGTAGGCCAGATGGCATCTGAAGGTACAACCCCCAGAAGACTTACAGACCTTATCGGTTCACTCTGTGACCTTACATCAGGCTCAGGCGATAAAGGTACTCCCATTGTATTTATTCAGGGTTACTTCGATAACTACACAACAGAATGATAAAAACTATAGCCTATGCGTAATGCATAGGCTGTTTTTTTATGCGGAATAAATTTCCAGAGTTTTAAGTGTTGCAAATTCTCTTGTTTTTTCAATCACAATTTTTATTGCGCTTGTAACCATAGGTTTTTTGGGAAGAATAAGTTTCTTATATCCGATAGCACCATGGGTTTCCGCTTTTTTGAATTTTTTGCCTTCTAAAGTGTAAATTGAAAACTTTTCAACTTGCTGACCGCTTTCAATGTTTTCACCGAGAGCAATCATCTTGATGATTTTTTCTTCGCCGAAATTAACTGTAATTTCAATAGGGGAGTCAGTCTTTCCGGAATCAAAATATGCAGAATCGCCATTTTGGAATTTCTTAAGGCTTTCTTCGCCGCAGTCTGAAGAAACTTCCGATGCTTTGAAAAGCGGTTTGCTTGTCAGAAGCTCCATATCGCTTCCGAAAGAGTTAAGTGTAAGTTTTTCTGCCTCATGTACCTGACCGCGTTGGTCAATAGGAATTCCCAATTCAAGTGACGCATTTGCACCAACAGTTGAAAAATATAATTTTTTGAGATTTTGCAAAAACATGGAAATCTCATCTTCGAAACGATGGTAAAACCAATGGTCACGCATGGGATAGTCCACAACAACAGGCTGCCAGCAGAGTGAATTTGTCTTCTTGAGTGCTTTCTGACTGCCTAAATCCAGCTCCATCTGTCCGATACCGTCAGGTGTGCGGTATGTGTTGGGTTTCAACGGGTCGATTTTTGTGATTTTCTGCAAATTGTTAACCGGTTTTATTACGTTGAATTCTTCAGGTCTGCAGATTGCTTTGTTATTGCCTAAATGTCTCACGTCAGGACCGTTTACAATCGCCGCATCAGGCTGCAAAGAGCGGATAAGATTTACGTATCTTTCAATGTCGTAATTCTGCATTTTATCTGCGTCAACATCAAATTTGACTTCGTAAATATCACCATATTCAGTAAGAAGCTCTGTAAGCTGAGCGCATATAAAATCGTCTGCTTCTGTTCCTGATTTATTTGCATTTTTATCGATGAGTGAATACTGTATTCCGACTTTTAAATTCTCTTTTCTGCATTCGTCTGCAAATTCACGGAAGATATCGCCTTGCGAATCAAGATAAGGCGAGCTTGCAACAGAGTAATCAGTAGTTTTTGTTCTCCATAAACAAAATCCGTCATGATGCTTTACTACAAGAATTGCACCGTTCATTCCTGCATTTTTAAATGTTTTAATCCATTCGGTAATGTTGATTGCAGTGGGATAAAAGGCGTTTGTTTCGTATTTGCCATTGCCTTCCTGCTTACCGAGAAATGTATTGATGCCGAAATATACAAGTGCCGAAAATTCCGTTTCCTGCCATAAAATCTGCCTTTTTTCAGGCACTACAGTGCTGAGTATTTTTGATAAATCTTTGTTTTTCTTAAACAATTCTCTCACAACCTTTTTACTGTTATATTATAACAGTTGTTTCTTACTATTACAATAAATAAATCTTTAAATTTTTCATAATATGTGATATAATTCAAATATTAATATCAGGCAGGTGTGATATGAAAAATTTTAAAGGTGCAATTTTCGACCTTGACGGCACAGTTCTTGATTCTATGGGCTTGTGGCATAAGGTTGACGTTGCTTTTTTTGAAAACAGAAACATGGAAATTCCCGAAGACTACATAAAGGTAATTTCTCCTTTAGGCACTTATAAAGCGGCGGTTTACACAAAAGAAACCTATAATATCAAAGAAAGCGTTGAAGAAATAATTGCGGAATGGCAGATTATTGCAAAAAATGAATATTCAGAACACGTAAAGTTAAAGCCCGGTGCTAAAGAATTTATCCTTTCGCTTAAAGAAAAGGGCGTAAAGCTTGCTGTTGCAACTGCATCAGACCCTGATATGTTCAGTGCTTGTCTGAAAAAATACGGCATATGGGATGCTTTTGAGTGTATCGTTACCGTAAACGAAGTAGGTGAGGGCAAATCAAGCCCCGGAATATATCTTCGTGCCGCTGAAAAATTAGGTCTTGATAAATCTGAATGTGCAGTGTTTGAAGATATTTTAGTTGCATTGAAAACTGCAAAATCTGCAGGCTTTTATTGCGTAGGTGTTTACGATTCAAGTTCAGAAAACGATGTGGAAGAAATAAAAAAACTTGCTGACAGATTTATTTTTGATTTTAACGAACTGAATGTATAAAACATGTTCTGACGTGCAAAATAATTGAGGGTAAAACCCAAAAAGAGCAGTCAGAAGGAGTTTTAATAATGAACGACAACAGAAACAACAATCAGAACAAAAACCAGCAGAACAACCAGAACAAGAACCAGCAGAACAGAAATCAGCAGGACAACCAGAACAAAAAACAGCAGGACAATCAGAACAAGAAAAAGGACAACTACGAGTTCTGAGAACAGTAAAGAAAATGGACTCAGCCATTAAGGGCTGAGTCCGTTTTTTTGTAATTTACTTTATAAACAAAAACTGCAACAATAACTGCCGACAGTGCCGAAACTAATTTGCCCACAATCATTGCACCCACAAAATCTTTGTTGAATGCCATTGTAAATGCAAGGTGGTCGCCGAAAACAAAGGAGCCTGAAACGACAAACGCCATGTTCATAATAACGCCTTTTTTATCCATCTTTTCTGCCAT
>JAZSFV010000001.1:0-3241 GCA_045532395.1 Acutalibacteraceae bacterium | reverse complement strand
GTGAAAAACTTATTAATATGGATTCGCAGATTCCTAACGACGTTGCAGAAGAATGGCTCAGAAAAGGCAACCTGTTTTCACAAAGCGCAGTGATAAAAAGGGAAGTCACATATAATAAATCAAGGTTTGATTTTCACATAGAAGATGGTGACAGGAAAGTTTTCCTTGAAGTGAAAGGTGTTACCCTTGAAAATGACGGAGTTGCAATGTTTCCTGATGCTCCCACGGAAAGGGGAGTCAAACATATAAACGAACTTGTTTCTCTCAAAAAAGATGGATATGAAGCTTTTATTCTTTTTGTGATTCAGATGGAAGAAGTTAATTTGTTTAAACCTAATGATGTTACGCATAAAGCTTTTGCCGATGCGTTGAGACAAGCAAAAAAATCAGGCGTGGAAATTCTCGCCATGAACTGTAAAGTAACCGAAACTACCATAGAAATCTTCAGAGAAATTGATATAAGTCTTGATTAATATTTTTGATGTGATAAAATAAAGTAGAACTATATAAAAAGGTGTGTGTCGTCGTGAAAAAAATAATTGTAGCAGATGATGAGGCAAGAATCAGAAGACTTGTCTGCGACTTCCTGAAAAAAGAGGGATACGAGCCACTCGAAGCGGATGATGGTGATGTTGCATTTGAAGTTTTCAAAGAAAATCCAGACACTGCGTTGATGATTGTGGATATCATGATGCCCAATATGGACGGTTGGTCACTTTGTAAAGAAATCCGTAAATTCTCAACTGTGCCTATAATTCTGCTTACTGCAAGAAGTCAGGAGTTTGATGAGCTGATGGGGTTTGAAGTGGGCGCAGACGATTACGTTACAAAACCTTTCAGTCCGGCAGTACTTATGAAACGTGTAGGGCTTATTATAAGCAGAACATATAAGCATGATGTAAATGTAAAAAATACGAAAACTGTAGGTTCGCTTACAATTGATGAAGATGCCCACGAAGTAATGGTTAACAACGAGAGCATTTCTCTTGCCCTTAAAGAATATAATATCCTTCTTAAACTGATTTCAATGCCCGGAAGAGTTTTTACAAGAGAACAACTTCTTGATGACATCTGGGGATATGATTATGTGGGTGACATAAGAACAGTTGACTCTCACGTTGCACGTTTACGTATGAAACTTGGCGACTGGGGAAATAAACACCTGAAAACAGTTTACGGTACAGGCTATAAAATCGAGGTAAATTAATGAAACGTTTTCATATTTTATTTCCGAAGACACAAAATAAGAGCGTCATGATGCAGCTTTTTATACAGCTGTTTGCTATCGTGCTTGTAATGATAGCTTTTTTGCTCATAATAAATACAAGGTTTATTGAAACAATGTTTTTTGCTAAAGCCCGTCTGGACCTTAGTGATGTTGTAATGCAGATAAATGATGTGGATCTTAATTCATCTGAATTTTACGAAGACGTAAACCGTATTGAAACTGACGATTCTTTCTACGTGGAAGTTTTCAGTGAAAATAACCAGAGATTGCTTTATAGCACGGCGATGAATGAATTCAACAAGCATTTCTTTTTCGATTTTGAATTAAGCGGCAGCACAATGTTTGACTACGTTCAACCCAAAAAACTTGTTGATTTAAGAAGCTATCGTGAAGAAGAAAGCGGAGTTTATCTCATTGGTAAAGAAACTCCCAGTGAAACTGAATATCTCGTTTACGAAGCCCAACTTGACAGCGGGCATGTTGTAAAAGTTTATTCTTATCTTAACGTGATTGAGTCAAATGCACAGTACACTTCCATTATTATGCGTGCAATAATCTGTGTTCTCGGGTTAGCGCTGATTATCGGCTTCTTTATTTATTCGTGGCGATTTACAAGGCCTCTTATTGAAATGAATGAGGTTACAAAAAATGTGGCGAAAATGGACTTTTCAAAAAAGTGTATTGCGAAATCCACTAACGAATTAGGTCAGCTTGCGGATAATATCAACTCCATGTCAGATTCGCTTGCAAAAGCTATGGGTGATTTGAAAGAAAAGAACACACAGCTTCAGATTGATATTGAGCATGAGCATAAAATGGAGAAATCCCGTAAGGAATTTGTTTCCAATGTTTCTCACGAATTAAAAACACCGATTGCGATTATTCAGGGCTATGCCGAGGGGCTTAAACTGGGGATTAATGATAATCCGGAAATGAATGAAGAGTATATTGATATAATAATAGAAGAGTCAAAGAGGATGAATACTCTCGTTCTTGATTTGCTTGAACTTTCCTATTATGAAAGCGGTACGTATAAGCTCAATGAGACAGAGTTTATTCTTAATGATATGATAGAAGATTATCTCTCATCGCAGAAAATTATTCTTGAAGATAAAGGGATAACTCTTAATAAAGCACTGTTACCTGACATGAATGTATTCGGCGATGAACAAAAACTCAGCATGGTGCTTAATAATTATTTTTCAAACGCAATATCTTATTGCAAAAATGAAAAGATAATTGAAGTAGGTGCAGAAGAGTTTGATGAGTTTTATCGTATAAATGTTTTTAATACCGGCGAAAATATTTCTGACGAAACAATTGAAGAAATATGGAGCGATTTCTATCGTGGGGATAAATCTCATCGAAGGGGAGAGGGCCATTTCGGAATAGGTCTTTCTATAGTTGCAGCAATCCAGAATATGCATTCCATGAGTTTCGGCTGTAAGAACACAGAAAATGGTGTTGATTTCTGGTTTGATGTAAAAAAACGCGTTAAAAATTTGTCAATGTAATTGACAAAGATTGTAAAATATTATATAATTAGTCGTTAGTAAAATGAAAGGAGAATGTTCAAATGAACTATTCACATGAAGTTGAAAAAATGTGCATGGTAGCAAAAGGTCCTCACCATGGTCCCGCTCCTATTCCTGAAGAAGGAAAATGGGTAAAGGCTTATGAAATCAAAGATATTTCAGGTCTTTCACACGGTATCGGTTGGTGCGCACCTCAGCAGGGCACATGTAAGCTTACTCTTAACATCAAAGAAGGTATTGTAGAAGAAGCTCTCGTAGAAACAATCGGTTGCTCAGGTATGACTCACTCTCCAGCTATGGCAGCAGAAATTCTTCACGGCAAGACACTTCTCGAATGTCTTAACACTGACTTGGTTTGCGACGCTATCAACGTTGCTATGAGAGAAATCTTCCTTCAGTTTGTATATGGCCGTACACAGTCTGCATTCTCAGAAGACGGTCTCCCCGTAGGTGCAGGTCTTGAAGACCTTGGTAAAGG
>JAZSFV010000027.1:0-4977 GCA_045532395.1 Acutalibacteraceae bacterium | reverse complement strand
CCTGTACGGATTTTTGTAAGGTTAAAGACAATATCAGCCTTTAAAATTACTGGCTTTACTTTTTTGCCCGAAAGAGAAACTTCATAAATCTGTTCTTCGCTTGTGATTCCGACATAGTCAACATACCAAGAGGGTTTTACATGATTAACCGGTGTTTTAAGGTTCTCTTTCCCGAGTTCTGAATAATCAGGCGCGTCAATAAGTGAAAGTTCAACTTTGTTCATTCTTGTTGACCAGTGTGCCCAGATATCGCCGTAAGCGTAAGCGAGATACACACCGTCTGCAAGCCTTATGTGACCGTTAGGACGTGAAGAAATTCCTGCATTGTGGCAACAATGGCTGATGTTTTCTTTAACAACGGATGATTCCTTGAAAGTAATGCCGTCGTCAGAAATAAAACAGCCGATAAAACTGTTTGTTGTGAATCTTTCAATTGTGTTGATTGCCACGAATTTGCCGTAATCTTCAATGTATTTCACGTCAGCAGAGTCTGCAGTCATATAATCCTTATAGTCAATTGCAACGCCCTTATCTTCCATTGTTGAGGGCCAGTTTTCACTGGTTGCGTCAGCGATTGCAACGCGTGTCTGGTTTATACCTGCATCTTTCCATGTGTAGTAGATATAAAGCTTGTCCCCTCTGACGACAAAAGATGGTTCACCTGCGCCGAAAGCAGAAACATCGCCTGTGTAATCAACAATAGGTACAGGCTTTCCGCCCCAGCCTGAACCGTTCCATTTCTCGTAAGGACCATCAGGGGTTTTGCTTCTTGCAACGAAAACGTTATTGTCAACGCCGTCAATGTTTGTTGTTGATGTATAGCCCAGATAATAATATTCACCGATTTATACAACGCCCGGGTCACAGCATGAATAAAAGTCAGGTGAATCAGGTGTAGGCTTGATAACTGCCGTTTCATCAGTCCATGTTTCTCCGCCGTCAGGAGAGTGACGATAAATAATCCAGTCCCATTCGCCTACAGCACCGGGAGCAGCAAAGAAAGCGTCGATGCTTCCGTCAGCATTGGTTAAAATTGTAGGACCGTATCTGTAGCCGAAATCCATTCCGTCTGTAGGTGCATAAATATCTTTTCCCTCGTCAACTGCGTGGATTTTTACAAATTTTGAACTGTCGGGAGCAACTTCAGGCTCTTCGTCAGTAAAAGCTCTGTCTTCAAGGGGAGTGTAGTAAACCACAGGTGCCTGAATTATGCCGAGGGCTAATAAAATCGCCGCAAAAAATCTGATAATTTCAATCATTTTTACCCACCCTTATTTCTGTTCCATTATTTTTTCAGCCTTTGACGTAATGATTTCTTCAAAGCCGTCTTTCTTTAACGATAAAAGACCTTCAATTGTTGTGCCACCGGGTGAACACACACGGTCTGCAAGTTCAACGGGGTGAATGCCGCTTTGTCTTATAAGTTCAGCACTGCCGAGTACTGTCCCGGCAGCAATTATATCCGCTTCATCGCCAAGACCTAATTCTTTTCCGGCCTTGGAAAGAGCAGTCACAAACTCTTCGGTCAACTCTTTTGTTGCCAGTTTCAGTTTATCTTTATTGTCCATTTTATGTACCTCTTTTTGGTTTTTATCATTGTATCACAATCTTTTGTTAAAAACAACGTTTTTAATAAAAAACCATGTCTTGCGACATGGCTTTTTATTTTTATAATATGAGGCTTGTTATCTCATGTTTTCTTCGTATGATCTGATCATCTTTTTAACCATCTGACCGCCTACAGAACCTGCTTCACGAGATGTGAGGTCGCCGTTGTAACCCTGTTTGAGGTTTACGCCAACTTCTGAAGCTGCTTCCATCTTGAAACGGTTGAGTGCTTCACGAGCTTCGGGTACCATGCTTTTTGAATTGCTGCTTCTTGACATAATAAGTTTCAACTCCTTTGCTTTGTTTTTGCGTTTGCAAAGTTATTGTTGTCATTAATTCAAAAATTATTATGTGCAAAAATTTGTTAAAAAAAGCGGTGTTTTTTTGTTGCGATTAAATGATGATTTTATTTTATTTTTTATGCTTTGATTGTGCCGTCAGGATTGAAAAGGGGGAGTTTTTCAAGGAAGATTATATCATCTCTGTCAGCTGCATTTCCTTCTGCGAGAACTGCCATTCTTCCTACAATTTCACCGCCTGCTTTGTTGACCAGCTGTTCAACTGCCCACAAAGATTCGCCTGTTGAAATTACATCGTCAACGATAAGGATTCTTTTACCTTTCATTTTTTCTGCTTCTGCAGTGTCAAGGTAAAGATGCTGAACTTTGTCTGTGGTGATTGATTTCACTTCAACGTCAAAAATTCCACTCATGTAAAGTTTGGGATATTTTCTTGCAACAAAGTAAGTTTCGTCGTTATTCTGTCTTGCCATTTCATGTGCAAGGGGAATACCTTTTGCTTCTGCAGTGATAACATAGTCGTATTCGGGGGCTTTTTTCAGAAGGTCACGGGCACATGCTTCTGTAAGCTGGGCTGCACCAAAAAGAATGAAAGCACCGATATATAAATCTTCCGTTACTTCGCAAAGGGGCAAAGACCAGTCAATCCCTGCGATATTCATTTTGTAATCCATAGTTACACCTCAATTTTAAAATCAAAAGTGGAATCATCAAGATTCCACTTCTGCATTTTTAGTTTAATTATTTAGCTGAAGGATATTTGTCTTTTTCTTCTCCGAGGATAAGACCAACCTGAGCAGAAACGTGTCTGTTCTTATATGCAGCACCGTTTACAAAACCTGCATCTGATTTGTTCATGTAAAGAGGAACGTTTACATTTGTGTGGCTGCCTGATGTGAAATAGTATTCATCTTTTTCAGCGTCATATTTAAGACCGCCTGTTTCGTGGTCAGCAGTGATGATAACAAGTGTTTCGCCGTCTTCTTCAGCAAATTCGAGAGCAACGCCTACTGCTTTGTCAAATTCATATGTGCTGAGAACCATGTTTTCATAGTCGTTTGAATGTGAGTGTTTGTCAATACAAGCACCTTCAACCATAAGGAAGAAACCGTCTTCGTCAGTTGACAGAATGTCGATTGCTTTTTCTGTCATTACTTCAAGTGTAGGTGTGTCATAGTTATTTGCAACATACTTAAGGTCATCAAAACTGAACTGAGCGAAAGATTTTGTTTCGCCGTCGAAATCTGCAAGTTCTGTTGCAGTGCCGATGTATGTGCGTCCTGCAGCAGAAACTACGTCTGAAGTTGCAAGTCCGTTGTATGCACCCCATACAAGGTCGATATCAGAAGCGAGCTGCTGCTCAGTAATGTCAACGTCGTTATCTCTTGAATATGTATGAGAACTGAACGAAGCGGGAGTTGCACCTGATGTGTAGTCTGTTGTAACAACGCCTGTTGCTTTGCCCTGTTCAATAGCAACTTCAGTAACGCTCTTCGGTGTAGCGAAAACTCTGAACGGGTCAAGAGCATATGTACTTACCATACCGTTGATTGTTCTGATACCTGAAGAAAGAGCAGTACCGCCTGCTGCTGAGTCAGTTGTTGCCCAGAAGAGTGAATTTGTTTTTGATTCTGCTTTAACAACAACGTCTTCCATATTGAGTTCTTCAATGCCATATTCTTTTTTTGTAGCATCAAGATGGTTAAAGCCCATGCCGTCACCAATCATGATGATAACGTTTTTGTAAGTTTTGTATTCTTCGGGTGTTACTTCCAAGCCGAAATAGCCTGTTAAATTTGCGAGTGCTGTGAATGCTGCGATAATAACTGCAGCAATTTTCTGGAAAATTGCCATGAATTTTCCCCTCCTTTAACTTTTGATATGTTTATTTTAACATCAATTTTTCTGTTTTGCAATAGTTTTATGTTTGATTTTGCTAAAAATACTGAAAAATATGAATGCAATAAGGTTTGCAGTTACTACTGTTGCCCCTGTCTGGAAACCTAAAAGACAAGCAGTGAAAAATCCTGAAATAAAACAAACAAGTGAAACTGAAACCGAACATATAAGTACGCCCTTGAAAGTAGTGCAGACGCGCATAGCAGTCATGGCAGGGAATACAATAAGTGCAGAAATCATCAGTGAACCCATCATATTCATGCCCAGCACAATTGTAAGTGCTGTTAAAACTGCGATGAGCATATTATATAAGTTTGTATTGATTCCCGTTGCTTTTGAAAAGTTTTCATCAAATGTGACTGCAAAAATCCTTGTGTATGAAAAAACAAAAAGAACAATAATTGCAATGCTTAAAACTGCACTGAGTAAAAGGTCAACGTCGCCTATGGTGAAAAGTGAAGCAGAGCCGAAAAGGCTGTTGCAGATATCAGTGCTTCTCTGGTTTGACATGTTGTAAAGAAGACTGCCTATTGCAACGGCACCTGTAGACACAAGTGCTAATGAAGCATCGCCCTTGACTTTCTTATTGCCGAATTTCAGAAGCAAGAAAGCTGTAACCACAACAATGGGTATGGAAACAATAAGCTTCATGTTGCTCATGTTAAGTGCTGCTGCAAGAGCAACTGCACCGAAACCGACGTGTGAAAGACCGTCACCGATCATAGAAAATCTCTTAAGCACAAGGCTCACACCAAGTAAAGCTGAGCAGAGGGTGACAAGCAAGCCTACAATCAACGCACGGATAACGAGATTTATCATAAATTCGCTTGCGAAAAGTTCGCTGAATGTCATCATTTCTTAAACCCTCCCGTGTAATCAGATGAAATATCGTTTAAAAGATATTCGTCAGTTGTGCCGTAGAAGGAGGTGTCGTGACGAAGATGCAAAATATGGCTTGCATATTTTGTTGCGGCCGAAATGTCGTGAGAAATCATTATAATTGTGATGCCTTTTTTGTTAAGCTCTTCAATTATTTTATACATTTCGTTTGTCACAACCGGGTCAAGCCCTGCGGTTGGCTCATCAAGAAGAATTGTTGATGTTGTGGCGCACATGGCCCTGGCAAGAAGCACGCGTTGCTGTTGACCGCCTGAAAGCTGCTGATATGACT
>JAZSFV010000250.1:0-19843 GCA_045532395.1 Acutalibacteraceae bacterium | reverse complement strand
AGACATCAAATACAGCAAATGTTGAAGGTGTAATGGTAGTAACACTTGCAGACGGCACAGTTTACGAATACAACGTAATCTTTGATATTGGTCTTTAATACAAAATAACAAAAAGGGTTGATTCTTCGGAATCAACCCTTTTAAAATGCAGAATTTATATTGTAGTGTCAACCCTTGCAGTTGACTAATTTATGAATGATAAATAATATATGTTTATAAAAATAAACCCCTGAATGAGCATTAATTCATTCAAGGGTTTTAATTTTTGTTTTTATTTTCTGTCTTTATTTACTGATAAAAGAATTATTGAGAAAAGTATGCAAGCGATTGCAAGAAAAGATGAAAGTGACGGTCTTTCGTTGAAAAAGATGAATCCTACAATTGTGGCGGTCACAGGCTCAACCGATGCTATAATTGAAGCCTTTGCAGGAGTGAGTTTTGTAAGACCGATTGTGTAGAGTATGTAAGGAATTACCGTACTGGTCAGTGCAAAGAGAATATATATTCCGAAAGATTTTGGAGTGTAAAATATATTGTTTGATAAAGAACTCCAGTTTGTCATCGGAATAAGACAAAGCGTTGCAATGAAGAAAGTATAGAAAGTAATTGTCAGCGAATTATAGCCTTTGTTTAAAGCAAATCTTGAAAATATTGAATAAAGTGCATATCCAAGCCCTGCACCGAGACCAATCAGAACACCTTCTGTTGAAACTGAAGTCTTTACTCCCAGAACTCCGCTTACCAGAATACAACCAAGGCTTGCAAGAAGCAGAGCACTTATTTTTTGAACAGTGATTTTTTCTTTGAAAATCAGAGCGGAAAGCATCATCACTATTGCAGGGGCAGTATAAAGCAAAACTGCCGCAATGGAAAGGGAAGTAAGGTTCATGCACCTGAAATAACAGTAGTTAAAAAATACGATGCTGCATATCCCTGTGCCTGCGAAACACCACAAATCTTTCAGTTTTATTTTAAGAAGACTTCGTTTGAAAATCAGAAGAAAAACAAACATAATAGCCGTCGTAAGCGATGCCCTTGCAGCAACAATTTCCATAGAAGTAAGATTCTCGGAAAACGGACGTATGAAAAGTCCTATTGACCCCCACAAAACTCCGGCTATGCAAACAAAGAATGCACCGACAAAATTCTGTAAACTTTTATTTTTCATTAATTAATCACCTTGTAAATGATACCACCCGAAAGTGAGGGTGTCAATGAAGCTGGGGGTTTTTAAGCAAAAGTTTTAAATAATTTTACACTTATTCAAATATTTACTGCATTATTATCATTGACGAAAAACGACATTTCATTTATAATATTTAGCATAGTGGAGGATTATATAATGGATAATGTTATTTTTGATGTAATGCCCGTTGTGGCACTCAGGGGACTTGTGATTTTCCCCGATGAAAAACTGCACTTTGAAGTTGGCAGAAAAAAATCAATTGCTGCGATAAAAGCGGCAATGGCAAACGGACGCGAAGTATTCCTCGTTGCACAGAAAAGTGTTTCGATTGATGACCCCATGCCCTCCGACCTTTTCAGAATCGGCGTTGTTGCCACTGTTCAGCAGGTTACAAAAATCCCCAATTCAGATAATGTCCGTGTGACAGTCAACGGAATGTACAGAGCAGAAATTGCGGAAATGATTTCCCAGAAACCTTACCTTGAAGCATCTGTGAAACTGACAAGAAGCCACAGAATCAAGGAAGAAGAAAAGGATTACGTAAACGCTCTTACACGTCAGCTTAAAGATATTTTTGAAGAATATGCTCAGGCAGCACCGAGGCTTGCACCTGATGTTTTGCTTGGTGTAATTGATGAGAAAAATCCCGGCAGACTTGCAGATTATATTGCAGGAAATATAATGATTGAATATGAACAGAGATATGAAATTCTCAAAGAACTTAATATCGCAAACAGGCTTATGAAGTGCTGTGTGATGCTTAAAAGTGAAATTGAGCTTTTCAATCTTGAAGAAAAAATTCAGTCAGTTGTTCAGGAAAGAATCGACAAAAACCAGAAAGAATATTTCCTTCGCGAACAGATGAAAGCAATTTCAGAAGAACTTGGCGAAGGCAAAACCGTTGAAGACGAAATTCTTTCATTCCGCGACAGAATCAAGGCAATCGGACTGGAAGAAGTTCACGAGAAAAAACTTCTCGACGAATGCTCAAGGCTTGAAAAAATGTCGCCCTCATCACCTGAGGCTACAGTTTCGCGCTCATATCTTATGACAGTTTTAAATATGCCGTGGAATATTAAAACTGAAGATAAACTTGATTTAAAAAACGCACAGAAAGTTCTCGACCGCGACCATTACGGCCTTAAAAAAGTTAAAACAAGAATCGTTGAAATGCTTGCCGTAAGAAAACTCAATCCTGATATTAACGGCCAGATTATCTGCCTTGTAGGACCTCCTGGTGTTGGTAAAACTTCTATTGCACGTTCTATTGCAGAGGCTATGGGCAGAAAATATGTAAGAATTTCTCTTGGTGGCGTTCATGACGAAGCGGAAATCAGAGGCCACAGAAAAACTTACATCGGCTCAATGCCGGGCAGAATTATGGCGGCTATGGAGCAGGCAAAAAGCTCTAACCCTCTTATGCTCCTTGACGAAGTTGATAAATTAGGTTCAGATTATAAGGGTGACCCGTCATCTGCACTTCTTGAAGTGCTTGATGCAGAGCAGAACTATGCTTTCTGCGACCATTACCTTGAAGTACCTTTTGATTTGAGCAAGGTTTTATTCATCACAACTGCAAACGATAAATATTCTATCCCGGCTCCCTTGCTTGACAGAATGGAAATTATTGAGCTTGGCAGTTACACTCATGAAGAAAAATTTAATATTGCAAAGAAACATCTTCTTCCCAAACAGCGCAAAGCCCATGGCATAAATGCAAATCTTTTAAGAATTACTGATAACGCAATGCATGAAATTATCGATGGTTATACACGTGAAGCAGGTGTCCGCCGTCTCGAAAAAGAGATTGCCGCAATCTGCAGAAAAACTGCCTATAAACTTGATGAAGAAAATAAACGCGTTACAGTTAAACCCGCAGACCTTGAAGAAATGCTGGGTTCAAGAAAATACAAGGACGAAAAACTCTCACGTAAAGATGAAATCGGCGTTGTTAACGGTCTTGCATGGACAAGCGTAGGCGGTGAAATGCTTCAAGTTGAAGTTGCAGTCCTTGAAGGTAAAGGCGAAATCAAGCTTACAGGCTCTCTTGGCGATGTGATGAAAGAATCAGCATCTGCAGCAGTAAGCTTTATACGCGCAAAAGCAAAAGAGTATGAAATTGAAGAAGATTTCTATAAAACAAAAGATATCCATATTCATTTCCCGGCAGGCGCAGTGCCGAAAGACGGCCCTTCAGCAGGCGTTACAATTGCAACTGCTTTGCTTTCAGCACTTCAGTGTACTCCCGTTAAGTGCGACGTTGCCATGACAGGTGAAATTTCACTGAGAGGTAAAGTTCTCCCCATCGGTGGACTTCGTGAAAAAACTATGGCGGCTTATCGTCACGGAATAAAAACGGTTATCATTCCCGAAGAAAACAAATCAGACCTTGATGAGGTTGAAGATGTTGTAAAAGAAAATATCCGTTTTGTATTTGCAAGCAATCTTGAAACTGTTTTTGAAAATGCTCTCGCTGAAAAGAAAGAAGCAAAAAAACAGGCTAAAAAAGAAATTGAAAGACAGATTCTTACAGATAACTCTGTTTCATCAAGGAGGATAAGTAATGCTTAAGTTTGAAAAATCAGATTACGCAGCATCTTACGGTACTTTCCAGCAGTTGCCACCCTCAACAAAAGCAGAGGTTGCTTTTGCAGGACGTTCAAATGTGGGCAAATCATCTCTCCTTAATAAAGTTCTCAACAGAAAAGGGCTTGCACGTGTAAGTTCTGTTCCCGGAAAAACAGTAACAATAAATTTCTATAATGTAGACGATATTTATTTTACAGACTTGCCCGGTTACGGCTACGCAAAAGTTTCCGATAACGAGAAAAAACGTTGGGCAGACCTTATGGAAGGTTACTTTGCTTCAGGCAGAAATATCAAACTCGTTGTAGTGCTTACTGATATGAGAAGAAGCATTACAAAAGACGATGTGAATATGATTGAGTATCTTGCTCATAATAACTTCCGTTTTGCAGTTGTTATGACAAAGAGTGACAAACTCAACAAAACAGAATACGCAAAACGCGTAGAAGAAATCAAAACTGAACTCGAAGGCTTCAATCCCGTTGCGGTTATTCCGTTTTCATCACTCAACGGTGACGGCAGAGATGAACTGAGAAAAATAATTGACGAGTCAGTTATTGAAAGGGTAGATTAAAATGTTTATTTCAGAAAGTCTTGGTCTTAATGAATCAGGACACCTTACATTCGGCGGTCACGACACAGTAGACTTAGCTCAAAAATATAAAACCCCCGTCTACATCATGGACGAGGTTCTTATAAGAAAAAATTGCCGTAAGTTTGTTTCTTCAATGAACGAAAACTACAATTCAAACGGTAGGGTAATTTATGCATCAAAAGCGTTTTCATGTAAGGCCATGTATAAAATTATCAATGAAGAAAATATGGGTATCGACGTTGTTTCAGGCGGTGAGATTTACACTGCTCTGCAGGCAGGATTCCCCATGGAAAAAGCATATTTTCACGGCAGCAACAAGTCTTACGATGAACTTAGTTTTGCAGTGAAAAGCGGTGTGGGAAGAATTATGGTTGATAATCTTCTCGAACTGGAAATGCTTAAAAACATTGGCGAAGAATTAGATACTGTTATTAATGTAATTGTCAGAGTAAAGCCCGGTATCGAAGCTGAAACTCACTCATTTATTATGACAGGACAGACAGATTCAAAGTTCGGTCTTGATTTGGATGGCGATGCCATGACTGCAATCAGAATTGCACTTGAAAGCGACAGAATCTGTTTTAAAGGTATCCATTGTCATATCGGTTCACAGATTTTTGCAGTTGATTCTTTTGAACACGCTGCAAAAGTTATGGTTTCTATAATGAACGATATCAAAAACGAAACAGGCTATGAAGTGGAAGAACTTGATATCGGTGGCGGATTCGGAATCAGATATGCAGAGGAGCATAAGCCGGCACCTTTCAGCGAATATATGAAAAAAGTTTCTGTAGTTATCAAAGAAGAATGTGAAAAGTTTGGTCTTGAAACTCCCTTTGTTATTATTGAGCCCGGCAGGTCAATCGTAGCAGAAGCAGGCATTACTCTCTATACTGTAGGTGCTATAAAAACAATCCCTGAAGTGAGAACTTACGTTTCAATTGACGGTGGTATGTGCGATAACCCCAGATATATTCTCTACCAGTCAAAATACACTGCAATTATCGCAAACAAAGCAAACGAGAAAGCAGATTTCCTTGCAACAATCGCAGGTAAATGTTGCGAAAGCGGCGATATGATTCAGGAGCACACATATATCCAGAAACCTGAAAGCGGAGATATTTTGGCGGTCCTTTCAACAGGCGCTTATAACTACTCAATGTCTTCAAATTACAACAGAAACCCACGTCCTGCAGTTGTTATGTTGAACGGCGAAGAAGAAAGAATCGTCGTGAAAGCAGAAACTTACGAAGACTTAATCAGAAATGATATGTAACAAAAAACCGACTTACTTTTTCGTAAGTCGGTAATTTTTTAATCAAAAAGGGGAGTTGAGAAATATCTCTCCGCAGTGTCGGGAAGGACTGTGATAACTGTTTTCCCTTTTCCTAATTTTTTAGCAAGTTTAAGCGCAGCAGCCACGTTAGTGCCTGATGAAATACCGCACATAAGACCTTCCTTGCTTGCCAAATCCTTTGCAGTCTGGATTGCTTCTTCGTCAGTTACGATGTAAATATCATCGTAAACTTTCTGGTTAAGGTTGTCAGGAATAAGACCGTCACCGATACCCATCTGGAGATGAGTGCCGATATTACCGCCGGCTAAAATTGCAGCGTTTTCAGGCTCAACTGCCCAGATTGTAATGTCAGGATAATTTGTTTTAAGAACTTCGCCGATACCTGAAATTGTACCGCCAGTGCCAACGCCTGAGCAGAAGCCGTGAATAGGCTCTGCAACCTGCTCCATAATTTCAAGTGCTGTGTGGTATCTGTGCACTGCAGGGTTAGCAGGGTTTGAAAACTGCTGGGGAACAAAAACATTAGGGTCTTCCTCTGCCATTCTCATAGCTTCTTTGAGACAGTTTTCAATACATTCGCCGATGTTACCGTCGTCGTGGATAAGTTTTACTTCAGCACCGTAATGTTCAACTAACATTCTTCTTTCCTGGCTTACGCTGTCAGGCATGATGATTACAGTTTTATATCCTTTAACTGCGCCTACAAGTGCAAGGCCGATTCCCTGATTACCGCTTGTAGGTTCAACAATGATTGTGTCTTTATTGATAAGACCATCTTTTTCGCCCTGCATTATCATATTATAAGCAGTTCTTGTTTTGATTGAACCGCCAACGTTAAGTCCTTCATATTTGACAAGCACCTGAGCGCTGTCTTCATCTACCATGTTGTTGAGCCTTATGATGGGGGTGCTTCCCATGGCTTCAAGAACACTGTTATAAACCATAAAATCATTCCTTATATAATTGTATAGAATTAATTTTACTATCTTACGGAAAATTGTCAAGTCTTTTTTGATTTTATTTTACTTTTATGTTACTATAATAGTATAGCGAGGTGTTATTTGTGAATTATTTTCTTTGCTCCGTATGCGGACAGAAACTTAATGAATATGAAAAGGGAGCCGTATGCCCCAATGGACATTCTTTTGATAAGGCAAAAAGCGGATATGTAAACCTGCTTCCGAATAATCTTCCCAAAGGAAACCATGGCGATAATAAACTAATGGTAAAAGCAAGACACGATTTTCTGGAGAAAGGTTATTACATGCCTTTAAGAAATGAACTTTGTCGTGTCATTAAAAAATACGCACCTGAAAATTCTGTGATTCTTGATGCAGGTTGCGGTGAAGGCTTTTACACAAAAGGTGTTGTGGATTTTCTGCCTGATTGTGAAATGCTGGCTCTTGATATTTCGAAAGATGCTATGAAATTTACGGCAAAGCGTGATAAAAGAATCAAATCTGCAGCTGCAAGTGTTTTTCATCTTCCCGTAGAAACCGAAAGCATTGATATCTGCTATTCTGTCTTTTCTCCTTTTTGCGAAAGTGAGTTTGAAAGAGTAATAAAGAAAAATGGTTTTTTTATTTATGTAATCCCTGCTGAAAATCATCTCTGGAGTCTGAAAAAAGTAGTTTATGACGAGCCTTATAAAAACTCAGTAAAACCTTACGAAATGGAAAACTTTACTTTCCTTGAAAAAGTAAACGTTGACGGCGTTATGAAAATGGAAAGCACAGAAGATGTACTTAATTTGTTTATGATGACACCGTATTATTATAAAACGTCAGAAGAAGACACAAAGAAACTGGTGTCCTCGCCGCCTATGGAAATTGAATATTCTTTTGAGATACTTGTTTTTAAAAGGTAAATTATAATTTAGTGCAGAATGCGGAATGCAAAATGCAGAGTTTCGGGTCTGCGACGCTATTATGTTTGGGTGTGGGCTTTGCCCACCCGCAATTTTGCACTTTGCATTCAAATTATAATTTATCGCTTAAAACAAAAACACGCAGGTTGCTGTTACAAAAAAGCGACCTGCTTATTTATTGATATTGTACAAATTTTCAAGAAAATTTGCCAAACTACTTGATTAAAATTTGATTTTACTATATAATGACTATGAGATTATATCTATAAGTGGATTAGTATACCCTTTTTTAAGGAAAAATCGCTTTTAAGGTAAATCTGACATACTATTTTAAAATTTATTTTTCATTAAAACTATATCGAAAGGCGGAGTATGTTATGAAAAAGAAATTGTTATCTCTCTTGCTCGTAATCGTAGTGATGATGACGTCTGTTTCCATCGGATTCGGCTCAATCGTTGCTAACGCGGGTGCAGCAGGAGGCGGTGTTGAAGGTATCAATGCTTTCAGCCTTGTGCAGAAAAACGACCTTACAGGTACTTCATTCAGCACCACTATTAATATTAAGAGTAAAGCATCCGGTTATCAGATTAAGGTAAATTCAATTACCGCTACAATCAGATATTCCCAGGATGAAACAAACGGACTTAATACCGTAAATGTTTCATATACAGCAGGTACTGTTGTAGGAACAGGCGGTCAGGACTTCAGCGTATCAGGTACTATCACTGCAGGTCTTGCAGGTCTTATCCGTTACGAATGTAACTATGACCTTCTTGATGCAAGCGGTAACGTTAAATACGCCGGTATGACAGGTTATGGTTATGGTGCAGTTTCTGCAAACGGCCAGCAGACAGGTGCATTGGGCACAGAATCATCCGAACCTCCCAGACCTGGTGATCGTTACTATTTCGGACATTTCAATACAATTAACTCACTTTATGTTCAGACACCCAGCATCGTTCTGTCTTCTAACCAGGAAACATCAAAGAATGCTATCGAAGGTGCAAGTTCAGTTGATAAAAGTTTCTCCATTGAAGGTAATGCTCCCAACACTATTACTTTGAGAACTCTTCACTGGGATTATGTTGAAATGTACGGTACAGGTGATGTTACAACAACATGGTTTGAAATGAACTCAATGCCTAACGGTTACTTCAACTTCAAGCTCAAATACGATGGTTCAGATTACCATAATGTTGAGATGTACTACAGAAGTGATGATGCTAAAAATCAGGCTCTCAATCTGTTCAATCAGTACCTTGCAGAAGGCCGTGAAAAGAGCTACTATACAACAGATTCATGGAACAACTACCTTACACAGCTTGAAAAGACAGCTCTTGCAGGTATGGCAATTCCCGGACCTAACTATGCTTTCGGCCTTGCTTGTACTTATGTTGACGCAGCAGCAGGCGATACAATCGCAGCAGCTAAAAACGCTCTTGTTCCCGTTGCGGCTGATTACACAGAATTCAATAATGCAGCTAATGAATTCCTTGCAATTGAAAACAGCATGGTAACAGTAAGAACATATGATGGTGGTACATCCCTCGGGTCAGAAACAATCCGTCTTTATACACAGGAAGCAACCGATGCTGTCTGGGCATGGTATAACAGTAACTATAATGGTAATCTCTACAGATACGATCAGCCCATCGTTGACGGTTACACAGCAACTCTCCGCAATATGGTTGCAAACCTTACATACTCCGACGCCGTTTATACATATCTTGATAAAGCTATCGCAGAACATGCACCTAAGAAAGCATCTGACTATACAAACACAACATGGGCACCTTACGATACTGCAGTAAATAACGCAAAAGCACTTGCACGTAATCTTAAAGCAAACTCACAGAGTCAGATTAACGAACTTCTTAATTCTATCGTTACTGCAAAGATTAACCTTAAATACGTTCAGGCTAATACAATTGAACTTCAGGAACAGATTGAAAATGCAGACTCAATCTACACAGAATATGACTCAGGTAAACTTATCACAACAGCCGAAGGCTTTGACACAGCATGGACTAACTTTGAAGCTGCTTACAAACAGGCAAACGCAGTAAAAGGCTACACAATCGACAAGCAGGCAGAAGTTGACGCTGCAACAGAAACACTTGCACAGACAATCGGAGTTCTTGCAAACTATCGTCTTCTTGACACAACAGAACTTCAGAAAGTTCTTGCACTCACTCCCGCGTATGAACAGTCAAAATATGTTCCTGATTCATACCAAACATGGAATTCACTTCGTGTTGAAGGTTACACTTTCCTTGCAAAAGCTCAGGCAAACTACACAGGCTCAGACAGAAAGACACAAAACAATCTCGAAGAGATGAACAGACTTATAAATCTTATCCAGAGCTCATTCGACGGTCTTGAAAAGGTTAAAGCTGATTTCACAGAACTTAACGCAGTTGTAGCACAGATTCCTGCAGAAGATGTTCTTGCTCTCTACAAACCTGAAATTGTTGAAGCTATCAAAGCAGTTGTTGCAACAATTGACTATGGTGCAACATTTGACAAACAGTCTGAAGTTGATGAAATTACAGACAATCTCGAAGCTGCACTTGCAATGCTTACAGACGACAACTACAGAGATGCTGACTATTCAGGTGTTGAAGACGCAATTGCAGATGCAGGAGAATTTAACAGAAACGAATACACAAACTTCGAAATTGTTGACGATGCAATTAACGCAGTTGAATATGGCAAGAAGATTGTTGACCAGGAAGACGTTGATTTGATGGAAAAAGCAATCCGCGATGCTATGAAAGGCCTTGAATATGTTCTTGCTGATTACACAGAAGTAAACAAAGCAATTGAAGAAGCAGAAGCAATCGTAGGTAAAGAGAATTACGCTAACTACTACAGAGTTGAAGAAGCAATCGCAGCAGTTAACTGGAATGTAAGACTTAACGACCAGAAGATTGTTGACGGTTATGCAGCAGCAATCCGCGAAGCAATTTCAAGTCTCAAACTTGCAGAAGCTGACTACTCAGGCGTAAGAGATGCAATCGCAGACGCAGAAGCTCTCAATCCGCTTTCAGACTTCAATAAAGAGTTTATTGATGCCCTTGACCTTGCAATTTCAAAAGTTGTTGCAGGTTATACAAAAGACAGACAGGCTGAAGTAGATGCGATGGAAGCTGAAATCAGAGCTGTTCTTGCAACTGCAGAAGAAAACCTTCTCCCTGCTGACTATACAAAATTAAACGCTGCTATCGCATTCGCAGAAGGCCACGTTGAATCAGAATACAGCAACTATCAGATCGTTAAAGATGCTATTGCAGCTGTAAACTGGGATCTCAACTGCCGTCAGACAGATGAAATGCAGGCACAGATTGATGCAATTTATGCAGCAGTAGAAGGTCTTAAACTCCTTCCCGCCGATTACTCAAAGGTTGAGCAGGCAATCGCAGATGCAAGATATGCTTACCAGAACGGTGCATATCCTTACACACAGGAATCAATCGATAAGGTTGAAGAAGCAATCGCAGCAGTTGATCGGGACCTTGACGTTCAGCATCAGGAAGAAGTAGACGCATTTATCGTTGCTATCAACCAGGCTGTGGCAGGTCTTACATACATAAGAGCTGACTATGCAAAGCTTGACGATGCACTTGTAGCTTATAACAACATTCAGAGAGACCTTTATGCTTCACTCGCAACAGTTGACGCATATGTAGCAACTCTCGATATGAACAAAACTATCGACAAACAGTCTGAAGTTGACGCAGCAGCAGAAGAACTTCTCAGATTGATTGGAGAACTGGAATATGCACCTGCTAATTACAAAGAAGTTAACGCTGCTATTTCACAGTTCAGCCAGATGCCTATCGAACATTACGATGAAGACCAGCACAAAGCTGTTCAGGAACTCATCGATAATATCAACTGGGATATCAAGAAAAACAATCAGGCTGATGTTGACCAGATAGCTGAAGAACTCAGATTGGCAATTGCAGCACTTGATGCAACACTCAAAAAAGCTGACCTTACAGCTCTCAGAGAAGCAAAGGCAGCAGCTCAGGCGAAATATTCTGAAATGCAGGCAACAGGTTACCAGCTTGACCCGGCTACAGTAAATGCGTTGACAACAGCTATCGGAAAGTCTGCAAACTTTAACGACGAAACAAACATCAGATCACAGGGTACTATAGATGCAGTTACTGCAGAAATCATTGCAGCTGCTGAAAACCTTGAATTTGTATTCACAATTGACATTGAAGGCACAGGCCTTGTGATTGAAAACGAATATATCTACGGTTTCGAAGAAGGCACAATGGCTGAAGATGCAAGAGAACTTATCAAATTTGTTGGTCCTGCTGAACTCAAGATCTACGAAACAAGAAACGGTTTCGGTACAGGTACAATGATTCAGTTCATAAGCACAAAAACAGGTGAGATTCTCGGCACATACACAGTACTTGTTTTCGGTGATGCAAACGGCGACGCAGTTATCGACACTTACGACGTTGCTCATATCACAGAAGTTGTAAACTCAGGTGAAGAACCTGATGTAGTGTCTCTTAAAGTTCTCGACCTCTTCAAAGACGGCTACGTTGATGCTATGGACGTTGCAATCATGATTTCACTCGCAAACATGGACGCAACACTCAAGCAGGACGGCTCAATGGGAACATATTAATCTTAAACCTTAAATAACAGGGAGATGCTTCGGCATTCTCCCTGTTTTTTCTTGACTTAAATTTGCTAATGGTGTATTATGATTAGACAACGATAGGGTAAGAAGGCGATTGAATGGAAAATGAAAAAATAAAGCAATATAAACCCGTGCTCATATATTTTTTAATAGTGTTTGTTGTTTCATGGCTTTTGCCTCTGAACTGGGCAGATGACGCGGTTTTTGCCCAGACAACCGCAAACAGAACGCTTTTTGATTTTCTCAAAGGCAGTGCACGTCCGTTTACAGATGGTCTTACATATATCTTTTCTCACAACAAATGGTTGTGGAGACTTCTCAATCCTTTTGTGATTATGCTTTCTGTTTACTCTGTTAAAGAAACATTACCTTTTAAATTTTCAAAAAACGATTTACTTTTTCTTTCAATTACAACCACGATTGTGACAATGGCTCTTGTCGATGCAGGTTTTATTGCAACGACCGTCAACTATTTGTGGCCTATTGCTTTTGGTGTGTTTTCGTTGATTTCAGTGAAGAAAACTTACTATAAAGAAAAAACTCCGCTTATATATAAGTTGATTTCCATACCACTGCTTGTTTATGCCACTAATATGCAGCAGATGTGTGCAGTGCTTCTTGGGATTTTTCTTTTATTCAATGTTTTCTTGTGGTTTAATAAGAGATTTGACTTGTTTCACCTGGTTCAGTTGTTTATAACTGCAGCAGGCACATTTATGTCCCTTTATCTTAATTTTACAGGTGACAATTCAAGGATGATGCGTGAAACAGGCAGATATTTTCCACAGTTTGCAGAACTGAATGTTTTTGAAAAAGCAGAACTTGGCTTTTCTTCAACATTTTTCTGCTTTATCATGGAAACTCGTTTTGCCTTTTTCCCGTTCTTGTTTTTTACGGCTTATCTTTCATATAAAATTTTCAAAAACAAGCAAAAAACTTTGCCAAAAATTTTATCGTTGATTCTGCCTGCATTCACGTTTGCTATGGGAATACTTTCATTGTTCGACAATCCCGTATATTCTTTTTTCAGTGGCGGAATTGTTCACGGCAGAATGACAAAAAGCACATATTCTTTCGGTATAGTTCCGTTTGTTATTTTTGTAATATCTGCATTTCTTGTTTTATATACGGTTTTAATTTTAATTGATAAAAAGGAATATAAGTTTTTTGCTTTTTCAGCATTGCTGATAGGTCTTGCATCAAGAGTGTTAATGGGCTTTTCGCCTACTGTGTGGGCATCCGGCTACAGAACTTTCAGTATACTTTTTATAGGTTTTATCTATGTAATTTTAATTGTAAATAAATCAGAAAAGGTATAGACTTTTTCTGAAAATTGTAGTACAATACACAGACAATAATGTTTGAAAAGAGATGACATTATGAAAATTATAGTAGTCGGTGGCGGTAAAATCGGCAAATCTGTGATTTCAGACCTTGTAGCAGAGGGTCACGATGTTGCAGTAATCGATAAAAATCCTCAGATTATAAATGAAATAACAAACGTTTATGACGTTATGGGCCTTTGCGGTAATGGTGCAGACAGTGACATTCTCACAGAAGCAGGAGTTGAGCACACAGAATTGTTTGCTGCATTCACAGGCTCAGATGAGCACAATATGTTAAGTTGTTTTATTGCGAGACAAATGGGTGCAAAAAATACAATTGCACGTATCAGAGACCTTGAGTTTAACGACAGAAGCCTTGGCATGCTCAGACATCATCTGAAACTTTCAATGGCAGTAAACCCTGAAAAACTTGCTGCTCGTGCAATATTCAATCTTCTCAAATTCCCGTCAGCAGTCAAGCTTGAAAACTTTTCTGTTAAAAACTTTGAAATGGTTGAAATCAGGCTTAAAGCCGATTCAATCCTTGACGGAATGACTCTTGAGCAGATGAGAAAAAAATATTCATATAAATTCCTTATCTGCGCAATTCAGCGAGAGGAAGAAGTGGTAATTCCTGACGGTAATTTTGTTTTAAAATCAGGCGATAAAGTTGCAATTACTGCCGACCCGATTGAAGTGCAGAAACTTCTGAAAAGCCTGGGACTTCTGCAGAAGCACGCGAAAAATGTTATGATAATCGGCGCCAGCAAAACTGCTTATTATCTTTCAAAAATGCTTCTCGGTATCGGCTGTTCAGTGAAAGTTATAGATTCCAACATTAAAAAGTGTGAAGAATTTTCTGAACTTCTTCCGAAAGTAGATGTTATAAATGCCGATGCGGCCCGGGAGGAAGTCCTGATTGAAGAAGGTCTTGGCTCAATGGACGGCTTTGTGGCGCTTACGGGCATGGACGAAGAAAATATTATTCTTTCATATTTTGCTGCTTCACAGAATAAACCCAAAGTTATTGCAAAGGTAAACCGCGCTGAGTTTGAATCAGTTGCAGACAGATTGAAAATTGATTCTATTATTTCACCCAAAACGGCAACAACGGATATTCTCGTAAGATATGCGCGAGCTCTTGAGAGTTCAATGGGCAGCAGCGTTGAAACGATGTATAAGCTTATGGATGGTAAGGTTGAAGCCCTTGAGTTTGTTGTTGGTAAAGAGTGTGAAATTGCAGATATACCGCTTAAAGATATCCGTTTCAAGCCCAACATTCTTATCGGCGGCATCATTCGTGAAAAGAAAACAATAATTATTCCTGACGGTGATGACGTGATTAAAGCAGGCGATAAGGTTGTTGTTATGACATCAGGACATCGCATTAACGATTTGATGGATATCATCAATTGGGGGTAATTTCTGATGAATCATAAAATGGTCTTAGGCACGACAGGAAAGATTGTCAACTTAGAAGCACTGATGATGGTTGTTCCTTGCCTGATATCTTTTGGCTATAAAGAAAACTGCTCATGGGCTTTTGCGATTACAATTTTTATTGCATTGGCTCTCGGCACACTTCTTTCCGTTATCGGTCGTACTAAAAATGACGTTATTTATGCGAAAGAAGGCTTCATGACTGTTACTTTGTCGTGGATAATTCTTTCTCTTATAGGTGCTCTCCCTTTTACAATAAGTGGAGAAATTCCTAATTATATTGATGCCGTCTTTGAAACTGTAAGTGGTTTTACCACTACAGGTGCATCAATTTTAACTGATGTTGAAAAAATGAGCAAAGGTCTTCTTTTCTGGCGAAGCCTTACTCATTGGATTGGCGGTATGGGCGTTCTTGTTTTCGTTATGGCAATTATGCCTAATGTTTCAAAACGTTCTATCCATATTATGCGTGCGGAAGTTCCCGGTCCTGTAGTAGGCAAACTGGTCCCCAAACTGAGAGATACTGCAAAGATTCTTTATCTCATTTATATCGTAATGACTGTAATTGAAGTTGTTATGCTCTTTGTCGGTGGTATGCCTTTCTTTGACAGCCTTGTTCATTCTTTCGGTACTGCAGGTACAGGTGGTTTCGGTATAAAAGCAGACAGTATCGGTTCATATACAAGTTATCACCAGTGGGTAATTGCCGTATTTATGTTTTTATTTGGTGTTAACTTTAATATCTATTATCTGCTTTTAATCCGCCGATTCAAATCTGTCGTAAAAAGCACTGAAATATGGGTTTATTTTGGAATTGTTGCAATAGCGGTTGCTATGATATCTTTTAATATTTACCCCCTTTATAACGATTTTGCAGATACATTAAAAAATGCAACGTTCCAGGTATCAAGTATTATTACAACCACAGGATACGCAACGGCTGACTTTAATTTATGGCCGTCTTTCTCAAAAGCAATATTATTCTGTCTGATGCTTATCGGTGCTTGCGCAGGTTCAACGGGCGGTGGTTTCAAGGTTGCACGTTTTGTTATTCTTGTGAAAAAACTCAAAAGTGAAATCAAACGACTTGTACATCCCCGTTCAGTAAAAGTTGTAACTTTTGAGGGCAAAAGACTTGAAGAACAGACGATAACAAGTGTGTGTGTTTACCTTGCGGTTTATATAATCTGCTTTGTTTTATTATTCCTTGCTGTATCTCTTGATAATTTTGATTTTGAAACTAACTTCAGTGCCGTTGCGGCTTGTTTTAATAATATCGGACCTGGTTTTGCAGCAGTAGGACCTGCAGCAAACTATGCTGAATATTCAATTTTCTCAAAGATTGTATTGAGCATCGCCATGCTTTTAGGCAGACTGGAAATTTTCCCGCTTATTATCTGCGCGATGCCTGCAACATGGTCAAAAGCAAAATAAAAAAATTAAACCTCCGATTCAGAATCGGAGGTTTTCATTTTGTATTTGTTTATCTGTCAGATTCTGTAAATGCTTTCTGTACTGCGTAGTATGAGGGTTTGGGATTTCCCTTGCCGTCAACCAAGCCCCAGCCTGTTTCAACGGGACAATCAGACTGTCCGCAAACGTAGCATGAATCGCTATCGCCCCAACAGTAAATAATCGTACCTATTATGTAATCTTTAGAGAGAAGTCTGGGGATAAGTGTTTCGAAGAATTTTGCCTGACCTTCGGGAGTATGTGTGTACCCGTCAAGGTAATATCCTTCAGGAAGTGAAGTGTAGAAGTGGTTCATATATTCGCCACGGAAAATTATTTCTGCATATTCTTCTGCAGTGTAGTTAGGATAAAGTTCAAGGATTTCTTCTTTCATGTCTTCAGGAAGTTTCTGAATGAAGTTGTTCATATCTGCAGTGGCTTCTTCTTCACTGTTGTAGCCGTATTTCTGTAAAACTGCAACTTTTTCTTCAGGAGTTTTCGGCTCACCGTAACCCATGTAACCAAATTCACAGTAGATAATGGGTTTGCCTGTAATGTGGTGAACAAGACCTGCGAGTGCTTCGAAAGTTTCGATTTCGTGAAGAATATCTTCAAAGCAACCAAGGTAAAGGTCAAGGCCTACATAGTCAAGATAATCGTTATATTTGAGCATCTTGAAAGGAAGTGTGAAGTCTGCGATGTTGTAGCCAAGGAGAATGTCGTTTTCTTCACAGATGGGGTCCATAACTTCAAGCTGACATGCAATAAATTCAACTGCTTCGTCAATTGTAAGAGGTTTTGTGAAACGGTCAATACCCATTTCGTTTGTAACCTGGAATGCACCTACAATACCTGCAAGGTCTTCTGCGTAGAATTTTGCAGCTTCCTGAACCTTGATTTTACCTTCAGGAGTTCTGGGGTCAATGCCGTATTCAAGGAATTTGTAGGGATAGGGAGTGATAGCGAAAATCTTGATTCCGTTATCAGCATAAGCTTTCATTTCAGCTTTCCAGTTAAGATAGCTCTGGCTTATGTTGCCTTCATGGTCGTAAAGGAAAGGAATGTCTTTTCTTGTCCAGCTGATACCTGCCTCTTTAATAAGTTCATAGTCAGGGTCAGCATGGCATACGCCTTTAATTACGCCTCCTGATTTTTCAAGAGCAGCCTGTACGTCATCTTCGTATTTTGCAACGGGGTCAAAAGAAATAACCGCAGCAAGAACGGGGATTAATACTGACAGTAAAAATGCCAGAAGCTTTTTGCCTATAGCAAGCAATTTGTCGTTCATTTTATATTTCTCCTTTCAAATGGGGATAACCCCAGTGTTAACATAATTTATTGCATTTTGCCGACTTTCTTCCACAGTTCATCGGCTTTGCTTTTCCATTCGGAATAATCTGCCGGTGAATCAGGAAAAGCAAGATAATGCTTTTTAAGTTTTCCTGAAAGTGTCAAGCCCTCAGCTACTGCTTTTAATGTAGAGCCCGATACTTTTCTTGTAATAATACCGCTCATGATTTTGCCGATTGCTTTAATCAGAGCAGGTACGGGGATTTTGATTTCAGGACCGTCTGCTGCACCGTCAAGGAAACTCTGCAAGACGTCGTGAGCCTTTTCGAAAATAAATTCAAATTCTTCGTTTGTTGCCTTTACAACCTTTGTGAGTAATGCTCTCGTGCTTGAAAAATCTGCACCTTGCTCTATGTTATAAAGTTTGTTGATTTTCCAAAGACGTTTTTCAGAAAGGTCGTTTGCTTTGAGTGCTTCATCAAGCACCTTTGCAGCAATTTCCATCTGCACCATACTGCTTGTAACGCCTTCGCCGTTATTAGGCTTTGTAAGGCAACCTGCATCACCTGCAATGATAAAATTATCAGTCACAAATGAATATGGCGGTCTTGTATAAGGTGTTTTGCCTTTTTCAGTATGGGTAATTGTGTATTCAGGCAAAGGTACGTTTTTAATTACATCTTCTAATATTTTTTCTGCATGTTCAAAACTACCTACTGCACCGATTCCCAGAATACCGCCGTTTGGGTCTGCCTGCGGAGCAAGCCATGATTTGTATGAGGGCCAGCCCGTAGAAGATGTGTTGTAAATAAAATCAGGGTCTTTGAATTTTACGTATTTTAAAACAACGTAAAACATGTCGTCGGGAGATATTTCAAAAGTTTCAATGCTTGTGTTTGCAGGAAGTTTTCTTCTCGCAACAGAAGGAATGCCGGAGCAGTCAACAACACATTTTGCATGAATTTCCTGAATGCCGTCTTTGTTTGTGTAAGCGACACCTGAAATTTTACCTTTGTCGTCATATAAGAAGTTTTCAAAGGATGCTTCGTATTCGAATTCTGCACCTTTTTCTTCGGCCCATTTGTTCATAAGCACAGTGTAATCGTGCATGTGAAGCCCTACCATAGGGTCGAAAGTTTTAACAGGATATTTGCCTGACGGCGCGGCAGTATAGTTTGTTTCAAATTCAAACGCCCATTCCTTGTCGCCTTCTGTCGGTCTGGGAATTGAAAAACGTTCAAATTCTCTTCTGCCGATGTGAAAAATGTCATATCTGCTGCCCACGTTTTTATAGGAGCATTTTTCGATTACTTTTACGTTGTAACCTTTTTCAGCTATTTTCCTTGCAAAGAATGAACCTGAAGTTGCACCGCCGATAATAACGATGTCGTATGTTTTCATAAATATTACATCCTTTTTAATCTTTCTTAATAGATTTTATCATACATCATAATGGATTTCAATATTAGCAATAATATATTTTAAGAATAATATACAATTTTTACGATTTGCACGTGAAAAATAAAGTAAATTTGTAATTATAAATATATTGAAATTTTTGCGATATGGGTATATAATAAAAAGCATAAATCTACACATATTGGAGGAGTTTTTATGCAAAACAATGTACGTCCCGATTCAATGCAGAGAATCAACACAAAAGAACTTGCAGAAGCTTTTATCGAAGAACAGATAAAAGAAGTTCGTCAGCAGGTTGGCGATAAGAAAGTTCTTCTCGCTCTTTCAGGTGGTGTTGACTCATCAGTAGTTGCAGCTCTTCTTATTAAAGCAATCGGCAAACAACTCGTATGCGTTCATGTAAATCACGGTCTTATGCGTAAAGGTGAAAGCGAGCAGGTTATCGAAGTTTTCGGTAAAGAGCTTGATGCAAATCTTGTTTATGTAGACGCAACTGACCGTTTCCTTGACCTTCTTGCAGGCGAAAGCGACCCTGAAAAGAAACGTAAAATCATCGGCGCAGAATTCATCAAAGTTTTCGATGAAGAATCAGCAAAACTTGATGGCATTTCTTTCCTTGCTCAGGGTACAATTTATCCTGATATTCTCGAAAGCATCAAACAGGCAGAAGGTAAAAAAGCAGTTAAATCACACCATAACGTAGGCGGTCTTCCTGAAGA
>JAZSFV010000076.1:0-11560 GCA_045532395.1 Acutalibacteraceae bacterium | reverse complement strand
GTCTGCAATGTTTGTGAACTGCCAATGACCCGTTTCAAGGAATTCACCGATAAAGAATGCTGCGAGAGTGAGAATTGTAACAAGAATACCCTGATATGCAACATCAAAGCCCATACCGCCTGCGAATACGCCTTCCTTGCTGTTTCTGGGTTTACGCTGCATAATATCTCTTTCGGGTCTTTCAAGACCGAGAGCAAGAGCAGGAATACTGTCGGTTACGAGGTTGATGAAAAGAAGGTGAACGGGCTTGAGAATTGTGAAGTTAAGAATTGTTGCGGTGAAGATTGAAAGAACCTCTGAAAGGTTTGAACCGAGAAGGAACTGAATAGCCTTTCTGGTGTTATCGTAAATTCTTCTGCCTTCCGAAACTGCGGAAACGATTGTTGCAAAGTTATCGTCTGCAAGAACCATATCTGCAACATTCTTTGTAACGTCTGTGCCGGTGATACCCATACCGACACCGATGTCTGCACTCTTGATTGAGGGGGCATCGTTAACGCCGTCGCCGGTCATAGCGGTAATCATACCTCTTGCACGCCATGCGTTAACAATTCTTGTTTTGTGTTCAGGCTGAACACGAGCATAAACTCTGAATTCTGTTACTCTCTCTTTGAATTCTTCATCACTGATTTCATCGAGCTGAGCACCTGTGATAGCAGCTGAATCATCTTCAATAATACCAAGCTGAATTGCAATTGCAACCGCTGTATCCTTATGGTCACCTGTAATCATAATAGGAGTGATGCCGGCTGAACGACATTCACTGATAGCATCTTTAACTTCCGGACGAGCGGGGTCAATCATACCTGTAAGACCAACAAATACAAGGTCTTCTTCAAGTGATTCGGGTTCAAATGAAGCAGGTGCTGAATCATATTTTCTGTATGAACATGCAAGAACACGAAGTGCTTTATCTGCCATACGTTTGTTATCTTTAAGTGCTGCTTCTTTAAGTTCTGCTGTAAATTCAACAACTTCGCCATTAACTTCAGCAAATTTACATCTGCCGAGAATAACATCAGGAGCACCTTTTGTATACTGAACAATTTCGCTGCCAATGTTATGAACGGTTGACATCATTTTTCTGCCAGAATCGAATGGTGCTTCACCAATTCTCGGAGCAGTCTTAACGAGATCATTTTTGTTATATCCAAGGCTGTTTGCATAGTTTACAAGTGCTGCTTCAGTAGGTTCACCTATAACGTCGCCATTTTCGTCGATTTCAGCGTCACAGCAAAGAGCCATAGCTTTTGAAAGAAGTTCTTCATTGTCGCCGTAGTGGTCAACAACAGTCATTTTATTCTGTGTAAGAGTACCTGTTTTGTCTGAACAGATAATCTGAGCACAACCAAGAGTTTCAACTGCAGTAAGTTTTCTGATGATTGCATTTTTCTTTGACATGTTTGTAACGCCGATTGAAAGTACAATTGTAACAACCGCAGCGAGACCTTCAGGAATAGCAGCAACAGCAAGTGAAACAGCTACCATAAAACTGTCAAGTACAATGTGGAACGGGAAACCATTTGCAAATGCGCCACCGATGTAAGCTGATACCATCTGGAAACCAAAAAGGAACACACAGATACCAAGAACAAGTTTTGTAAGAATGCCTGAAAGCTGAGAAAGTTTTATCTGAAGAGGTGTCTGACCTTCTTCTGCCTGAGCTATAGCATCAGCAATCTTACCCATTTCTGTGTCCATACCTGTAGCAACAACTACTGCTTTACCACGACCGTAAACAACAGTTGAGCCCATGTAGGCCATGTTCTTTCTGTCGCCGAGAGGAACTTCATTGTTATCTCCACCCATAAGAGTATCGATAATTTTGCCAACAGGAACAGATTCACCTGTAAGTGCTGCTTCTTCAATTTTCATACTTGCAGATTCGAAAATTCTGCACTCAGCAGGAACAGCGTCACCAGCTTCAAGAAGCACAACATCACCAACAACAAGATCTTCACTTCTTACTGATACGATTTTGCCATCGCGAAGAACTTTTGATGTTGCCGCTGACATTTCCTGCAAAGCTTCAATTGCAGCTTCAGCCTTACTTTCCTGAATAACACCGAGTACTGTGTTGATAACAACAACAATCAGAATGATTACAGTATCAGTCGGGAAAACGAAGTGGAACGAACCTGACTCAAACCATTCAGTTACTGCCGAAATAACAGCAGCAACAATAAGAATGATAATCATGGGGTCAGAAATCTGTTCCATAATACGCTGAAAAATAGTCTTCTTTTTGCCCTCTTTAAGTTTATTTTTACCATTTGCTTCCAGTCTCTTTTCGGCTTCAGCAGAAGAAAGACCATTTTCACTTGAAGAAATGTTTTTAAACACTTCCGCAATTTCCTGAAGATAATACTTCATTTTTACCTTCCTTTCAGTTTATAAATTTTCCTTATTATAACCATTTTTGTTTATTGGTAATAAAAAAGACCTTTAACAGAGAGAAATTACTCTGTTAAAGGTCTCGCTTCCTAAAGTAAGGTTCTCACGCCAGTCGGATACAATCCGACGATTGTTGACAGAGAATTTTCAAAGCTACTCCCCAATAACAATTATATTCTATCAAATGTACGCATAATTGTCAATAAATTGTGAAAAAAATACCATTACTTTTACACACAAGGAATCAAAAGCATCGATTTTTCTTTTATTATGTTCTCATCAATGTCATTCTCTGTTTTTATCGCATCAACAGTTGTGTTATATTTTCGTGCAATATTCCATACGAGTTCGCCGTCATCACAAAAATAAATTGTAAGCGCCAAATATTTCTTATCTTTAGGTTTTGACTCATCACATGAAATATCAGTTAATATTTCTGTTGTGTTTCTCTTAATTATTGTACCATTTATCAAAATTTCAACACGTAAATCAATTTTATTACTGTCAGTCAATACAAACCCGATTCCATTTATAAAAGCGTCGGTACAACAAATTAAATCTTTTGCATTCAAAGGCAGATTTATAATTTTTTCAAAGGTCAATACTCTTTCCGCATAAAATGGTTCTGATGCATCATCTTTTCCCAGAATTGAGACATTAGTATTTCCTATAATCTTCAGTTCATTACCTAAACATGTATAAGTTGTAACGACATCATCACACCATACATTAATTATTTCACTTATTTTGGTGTTTGTAAAATCTTCGGATTTTTTAATCATTATCATGTCGTCAAAATTGTCACATATTTTTTCGAATGATACAACTCTTTTCTCGCATTTTGTATTGAATTTTGTTGAATAGCAATCACTTGGATAAATTTTTTCTACTTCTTTTTCTGCCTTTATTACAGAAGTTACATTTATAGTAGCATCGATAAGTTTCTTTTCACCGGAAGAATTAACCTTAGGTACAAGATTAAAGGAAGAAACATAAACATGTGCCTGATATTTTGATTTATCGTCAACACCATCAAATTCAATTATCTGATTGATGGGCATTGTATTTTCATAAATTTCGTATTTTCCTTCATTATCATCCGTACAGTAGAGAATTGAAATTTTCGCTTCGCCTTTAATCAACATTTTATTATTGATTACCTTTGTTTCAGAAAGATTTGCCGTCGATTTATTTCTGATAATTTGTCTTATCGGTGATTTGGATTTCCCAATTTCCATTACTTCGTTAAGCGTAAATGTTTTTATAGACTGACCTATGTAGTTCGAAATATTTTCTACATTTTTAAGCAACTGTATTCCGCAGTTTTCAGCTTCACTTATAACCTCAACATCTTTTTTGGCAACTACACTTACTGCTGTAGCTACCGAAGCATGAACATCAATTCGTCTTTGTGATATTGCACGTGAATTTGCATATGCCGTCTTCATCCTGATTTCTGCAACAGGGTTATCTACCTGCTTACCAAACTCAATCGTTTTCGAAAAAGGAAAGATTTTTTCATAACAAAAAACATTGTTGTTATCATCAACATAAATTACCTGAACACATGCATTTGCATCAATAGTTACTCTGTCGCCCGTACATTGATCAGAAATCAGACAAGGATTCACCATACATTTAAGAATCCTTTTGATATCAGGACAATAATCCGGTAATGTTATATCTCCGTCGATTGATTGTTCCGATGTATTTTCAAACATAAGTTCAGGGAAATGAAGCAAGTCTTTTTTGATTTTCAATTCCATACTATCGCTCCTTAATAAATTCTTTGTAATAAATATGCTGTAACGTATGACATTATTACAAAAGAAAAAACCGCTTTTCAAAGCGAAAAGCGGTTTGATAAATAAACTTTAGATTGAAATTTCGTGAGCAATCTGATAATACTCATCGTTAAGAGTTTTCTTCATCTGGAGTGCTTCAAAAATATCATAATCAACAATTTTGTCGTTCTTAACAGCAACAACACGATTACCGATACCATCCATAAGAAGCTTTACAGCTTTGTTACCCATAACACTTGCCATTACTCTGTCACGTACTGTGGGTGAACCACCGCGCTGGATATGACCAAGAATTGATGAACGGCATTCAACGCCTGTTTCTTCTTCAATTCTTTTTGCAAGGTTTGCAACACCGCCAATACCTTCGGCAACAACAATAACAAAGTGTCTCTTACCTGTTTCGAGAGTCTTCTTCATTCTGTTGATAACATCTGTAAGGTCATAGGGCTTTTCAGGAACGATAATGTAAGTAGCACCTACTGCAATACCACCTTCAAGAGCAAGATAACCTGCGCTTCTGCCCATAACTTCAACAACTGTGCATCTGTCGTGTGATTCAGATGTATCACGGATTCTGTCGACGCACTGCATAATTGTATTAAGGCAAGTGTCAAAACCGATAGTATAATCAGTACATGCAATATCGTTATCGATTGTTCCGGGAACACCGATACAAGGAATTCCTCTCAATGATAAGTCTCTTGCACCTCTGAAGGAACCGTCGCCACCGATAACAACAATACCTTCAATTCCTTTTTTCTGGCAAACATCAATTGCAGCCTGCATACCTTCTTCTGTTTTGAAGTTAAGGCTTCTTGCTGAGCAAAGAGATGTACCGCCTCTGTCGATAATATCTGAAACGCTTCTTAAATCCATTTCAACCATATCATCTTCCATAAGACCATTGTAGCCACGGTTAATACCGTAAACTTTCATACCTTTTTCGCATGCTGTTCTTACAACCGCACGAATACAAGCGTTCATGCCCGGTGCGTCACCGCCGCTTGTTAATACTCCGATAGTTTTCATTTAATATGTCCCCTTGGTTAAAAAATTATTGTTACTATGATAAACTAATACACGACAAAGTTCAAGTCTTTTTTGCAAAATTTTCTAAATTTTACTAATTATTATATTTTTCTGTTTGTTTTATTTTATGCCGACATTCTCGTCTCCGACAATCCTTCTCAATTCACGAAGCATTGAATCATTAATATCGCAAAGACGTGAATGATGTTTCACAAGTTTGTTTTCATCTGTAAAATAATAATATACCGGCATATTTCCGTCAAAAACGTCAAGAATATTCTGAATTTTTTTATATTCTTCACATTCACTGTTCTTCACTCTGAAATATATTCCTTTGTTTTCTTTTTTCTTTGGTGACGGAACATTTATTTTTTCAGGAGCAATCGAAATACCTTCACAGACAATTTTACATTCCTCATCTTCACGTACAGAAAGTCTTCCGTTAATCAAAAGAACATTTCCGACAGAAAGCATACTTGCATAATCAATATAATTCTTGGCAAAAACAATCACTTCAATACCTGCATCTGTATCTTCAACCGTAAGAAAGGCCATAGTGTCGTTATTTTTAGTGACTTTCTTTTTAATGGAAGTTACAATTGCAAGAACCGAAACTCTTGAGTTATCGTGATATTTGGTTGAAAAGCCTTCGTACTCTGCAGAAGTTTCTCTTATAATATCACCGATACTATCCGTTTTTAGTGCAGTTTTAACTGAATCATATCTGCTTAACGGATGACCGGAAATATAAATACCTGTATACTCTTTTTCACAAGCAAGTTTATGCTTAATATCAAATTCCTCAACATTGGGAATACTGACCTCAAAGATATCACTGCTTTCACCGAAAAGACCGAGCTGACCTCCAGCCATAATTCTGCCGTTTGTTTCAGCCTGAGCCATTATTTCGGGCAAAGCTCCTATCATCTGACGGCGATTAAGGCCAAGAGAATCCAGCGCACCGCTATAAATAAGTGCTTCAATTGCTCTACGGTTCAGGTCCTTGCCATACATTCTTTGGCAAAATGAAGTAAATGATTCAAATTTGCCATCAGTTTCACGTTCACTGATGATAGATTTAATTGCATTTCTTCCAAGATTTTTTATAGCAAGCATACCGAACAAAATATCATTACCTTTTACTGTGAAATCATCAAAGCCTTCATTCACATCAGGGGGAACGATTTTTATTCCGAGTCTGTTACATTCTGAAATATAACCTGAAACTTTATTTGAATCATCAAGAACGCTGCTTATAAGAGAAGCAAAATATTCATTTGGATAATGTGTCTTAAGATAAGCCGTTCTATATGCAAGAAAAGCATAAGCGGCGGCATGTGATTTGTTAAATGCGTACTGCGAGAAATCTGACATTGTATCAAAAATCTCATTAGCAGTTTTTTCGTCAACACCATTGTTTACAGCACCGATACATTCAACTGAGCCGTCATCGTTAACTAAACCATATATGAAGTTTTTCCGTTCTTTCTCCATTACATCATGCTTTTTCTTACTCATAGCACGACGAACAATGTCAGCTCTGCCATATGAGTAACCTGCAAGTGTTCTGAAAATCTGCATAACCTGCTCCTGATAAACTATGCAACCATAAGTAACATCAAGTATATCTTTAAGAAGCGGTGTTGAATATCTTATTTTTTCAGGATTATGTCTGTTTTCAATATAAGTCGGTATTGATTTCATCGGTCCCGGACGATAAAGAGAAATAACAGCGATAATATCTTCAATTGAATCAGGTTTCAACTGAGTAAGAACATTTTTCATACCGCCGCTTTCAAGCTGGAATATGCCGTCAGTCTGACCTTTTGAAAACAATTCATAAGTTTTTTTATCTTTAAGATCAATTTTTTCAATATCAAAATCGGGATATTTTCTTTTAACTGCCTTTTCAGCGTTATCAATTACAGTAAGATAACGCAAGCCAAGAAAGTCGATTTTAAGAAGACCTAATTCTTCAAGTGTTGTCATTGTAAACTGAGTAACCACAGAATTGTCATTAAGTGCTAAAGGCACATATGAATCAACGGCATCACGGGTAATTACAACACCTGCCGCATGAGTTGATGCATGACGCGGCATACCTTCAACACTTTTCGCTGTATCAATTAAAGTCTTCACTTCTGCATCAGAACTATATAATTCAACAAGTTCAGGTGAACTTTTAAGAGCAGATTCAATCGTAATATTAAGTTCACGCGGAATAAGTTTTGCAACTTTATCAACATTTGCATATGACATGCCGAGTGCTCGTCCTACGTCACGCACTGCCGCTCTTGCTGCCATAGTACCGAAAGTTACAATCTGTGCCACATGGTCATAACCATATTTATCAATAACATAATCAATAACTTGTCCACGTTTTACATAACAGAAGTCAACGTCAAAGTCAGGCATTGTAACTCTTTCAGGGTTTAAAAATCTCTCAAAAATAAGATTATATTTCATCGGGTCAATGCCTGTAATACCAATACAATAAGCCGCAAGTGAGCCTGCACCAGAGCCTCTGCCCGGACCTACGGGAATATCGTGTGTTTTTGCATAAGAAATAAAATCATTTACAATAAGATAATAATCTGTATAACCCATGTTATTGATAGTTTCAAGTTCATACATGAGTCTTTCTTTATATTCAGCAGGATAGTTTTCACCATATCTTCTGACTAAACCATCAAAGCATAAGTTTTTAAAAAATTCAAAATGGTCCTGATTATCCGGCACTTCAAAATGAGGAAGTTTTGTTTCGCCGAATTTAAAATCAAGATTACATTTTTCTGCAATTACATCAGTAATATTAACTGCATCAATGTCATCAGGAAAAGCTTCACACATTTCATCATAGCTCTTCAGATAAAACTCATCAGTCTCAAAACTCATACCGGTCGGTGTGCCTACAGTATTATTTGTCTGTATACAAATTAAAACCTCCTGGGTTTTAGCATCTTCTTTTCTGATGTAATGAGTATCGTTTGTAGCAACAAGCGGTATTCCTGTCTTTTCAGAAACAATTCGCATACCATTTACAACGCGCAATTCGTCCTGAAGAGAATGATTCTGTATTTCAAGATAAAAATCGTCACCGAAGATAGACTTATACCACATTGCTTTTTCGACCGCAGTATCAATATCGTCTGCGAGAATAGCACGAGGGATTTCACCTGCAAGGCAAGCAGACAAAGCAATAAGTCCCTCATGATATTTTTCAAGAAGAGACTTATCTATTCTCGGTTTGACATAAAAGTCACGTGTACAGCTTTCTGAAACCATTTTTATAAGGTTTTTATACCCTGTTTCATTTTTACAGAGCAATACAAGATGATAACGTTCATTATCAAAACCTTTTTCTTTTTTATCAAGAGTTCTTGCCGCAACGTAAACTTCACAGCCGATAATAGGCTTAATCCCTGCTGATTTCGCTTTTTTATAGAAATCAATTGCACCGTACATTACGCCGTGGTCTGTAATAGCAAGAGATGACTGTCCTAACTCGACAGCACGTTCTATAACTTCGTTAATTTTACACGCACCGTCAAGCAAACTGTATTCACTATGAAGATGTAAATGAGTAAAGCCCATTTATAGCCTCCTAATTCAATTCATCTGCAATTTTAATCAACCTGTTTAATCTGTGATTTACACCTGAGCGTGAAATTTCTCCACCCAGTTCATTTTTAATTTCATCAAGAGACATATCAGGGTTATTTTTTCTTAAAAGCGCTATTTCTCTTAATTGTTCAGGCAACCATGAAAGTCCTTTGATTTTTTCTATCTTTTCTATCGCCACAATCTGAGCCATAGAAGCATTGACTGTTCTTGAAATATTTGCTGTTTCAAAATTAATTTTTCTGTTTATTTTATTCCTTACATCTTTCATCATTTTAACACCCATAAGTTCAAGCGAACTTGATGCCGCACCGATTAATGTAAGGAAATCCTCAATGTTTTCGCTGTCTTTAAAGTAAACGACATAGGCGTTACCTCTTTGTACTATTTTGGGAGACAAGCCCATATCACCAAGAAGAGTAGCAAGGTCGTTTGTAAGCTTCTGAAACGGAATAACAAACTCCAGATGATAGTTTTTCATGGGGTCTGCAATTGTACCGCAAGAAAGAAAAACTCCGCGCAGAAAAGATGCATAACAACAATCATCTTCAAAATTCGCCCTGTTTATTCTCAAGGTAACATTTTGTCTGCTCTGACCAAATGTTTTCATAATTCTGGCTATGTCTGCAGAAGATGATACCGACAAAGAGTAGTTGCCTGCTTTTGTTTTTGTCTGTCTGGTTTTTACCATGCAGCATTCTCTGCAAAATAAGGAATAAGCACTCGCAACATTTTTATTTTCAGTGAGCAAGCCGATTCGTGTCAAAGAATAATACTTCCCAAACAAAAGCATGCCGTAAGCTTCAGCCTTCATGCAACAATCAGACAAATCAGTAAGCAAAGCCAATTCACTTTTTACATCCTGTGAAAATGACATAAGTTACCTCCAAAAATTATTTCAAACAATCTCGATGATGAACAGTTGTTCTGTATCCTAACGAATCCATAAAATCGTTAAACAACTCAGCAAATGTTACAGACCGATGATGTCCGCCCGTACAACCGAAGCCGATAACTATCTGACTTTTACCTTCCTTTTTTGAAAGAGGAAGCATAAATAATATGAATTCTTCAAGCATACGTTTAAGTTTCTGACTGTTTTCGTCAGCCATAACATAATCACGCACTTCTTTATCAAGGCCTGTTTTATCGCGTAATTCAGGCACGTAATAAGGGTTTATAAGACCCCGTACATCAAATACATAGTCGCAATCACGCGGTATTCCATGCTTATAACCAAAAGATATGAAATGCATTACAAAAGAATTTTCAGGACGTGATAAAAATGTGTCCCTAACACGATTTCTTAACTGAGAAACAGATAAGTTTGTGCTGTCAATTACAATATCAGCTATATTTTTAGTTGGTTGAAGATAAAGTCTTTCCATCGCAACCGCTTCGGTAACAGAAAGTGTTGAGTCTTTATTTACGAGCGGATGCAGACGTCTTGTTTCCTTAAAACGTCTTACAAGCACATCATCATCAGCATCTATAAATAAAGTTTTAAAGCTGAAATCTGTTTTCCTTGCTTCATCAAGCACATTGATAAGGTTTGAAAACGACAATCCCGCTCTCATATCAATGACAATAGCAACTTTATCCGCTTCCACACTGCCCTTGACTTCATCAAGAAAGGCAGGAAGCAGATTAGGAGGAATATTATCAGCACAAAAATATCCGATATCCTCCAGAGCATTTACTGCATTTGATTTTCCTGCACCGGACATACCGGTTACAATTAAAACTTCCATTTGCTACACCCTATACAAACTTTACTTCCGTTTCTAAGAATATACCTTTTTGTTCTAAAACTTCATCACGGACAAAATCAATCAGGTCTTTGATATCTTCAGATGTTGCATTGTTTTTATTGATAATAAAGCCACAATGTTTTTCACTGACCTGTGCTCCACCGATGGTCTTTCCACGCAGACCGCATTCTTCAATAAGCTGGCCTGCAAAATGACCTTCTGGTCTTTTGAACGTACTGCCTGCACTGGGAAATTCAAGAGGTTGTTTGTCTTTTCTTTTTCCCATAAGTTCAGCCATTTTATTCTCAATTTCTGTTTTACTGCCTTTTTCCAATTTAAGAGTAGCAGAAACAATAATTTTATCACTATCAACAAAAGCACTGTGTCTGTACGACAACTGCATTTCATCTCCTGATAAAGTGCCTTTTTCACCGTCAAAAGTAATATAATCGCAACTTACAGCTACATCTTTCATTTCTCCGCCATAAGCACCTGCATTCATATACATAGCACCGCCCACAGAGCCGGGTATACCATAAGCAAACTCAAGGCCTGATAATGAGTTTTCAAGTGCAAATCTGCAAAGTTTCATAAGACTGCAACCAGCCTTACAACGAATGGTTGTATCATCAATAAGTTCAATTTCGTCAAAACCTTTGCCGATATGAATAACAACATTATCAATACCTTTATCGCTTACAAGAAGATTACTGCCGTTTCCAAGAATAAACGGACGGATATTATTATCTTTACAAATTTTCACAACTTCAAAAAGTGATTTTTCGTCCTGAGGGCAAACCATAATTGCTGCATTTCCACCTGTTTTGAAGCTTGTGTACATCTTCATAGGGACATCCTTTTTGATTTTACAGTTGATTCCTTCTTTGAAATCAAACATTTTTTCAGAATATTCCATGAAAACCTCCGGTAATTAAAAAATTATCTTTCAAGAAGTGCAGC
>JAZSFV010000236.1:0-10388 GCA_045532395.1 Acutalibacteraceae bacterium | reverse complement strand
TAAGCACAAAAACTACTCTTGCCAAAAACATTACGCTCAACATTCCGTTGATGACTGCCGCTATGGACACAGTTACTGAATCAAAAATGGCAATCGCTATTGCACGCGAAGGCGGTATCGGTGTTATCCATAAAAACCTTCCTATGGAAGTTCAGGCTTCTGAAGTAGACAGAGTAAAACGTTCAGAAAACGGCGTTATTACAAATCCTTTCTTCCTCTCACCCGAACATCTCGTATCTGATGCTGACGCTCTTATGAGAAAATTCAGCATTTCAGGTATCCCTGTTTGTGATGAAAACGGAAAATTGGTTGGTATCCTTACAAACCGTGACCTTCGTTTCATGACAAACTACAACGTAAAAATCAGCGAAGTTATGACAAGAGAAAATCTTGTTACTTCTCATGAAAACACAACTCTTGACGAAGCTCAGCAGATTCTTATGAAGCACAAAATCGAAAAGCTTCCTCTCGTAGATAAAAACGGTCACCTCAAAGGTCTTATCACAATCAAAGATATCGAAAAAGCAGTTCAGTATCCCAACACTGCAAGAGATTCTCAGGGCAGACTTCTTTGCGCTGCTGCTATCGGTGCTACTGCAGACGTACTTGACAGAGCTGCTTGCCTTGCTGAAGCACAGGTTGACGCATTCTGCCTTGACTCAGCACATGGCCATTCAGAAAATATCCTTAAAGCAGTCCAGAAAGTTAAAACAGCATATCCGGACATTGCACTTATCGCAGGTAACGTTGCAACAGCAGAAGCAACAAAAGCTCTTATCGACGCAGGTGCAGACTGCGTAAAAGTTGGTATCGGCCCCGGCTCAATCTGTACAACACGTGTTGTTGCAGGTATTGGCGTGCCTCAGGTTACTGCAGTATTTGACAGTGCCAACGAAGCAGCAAAACATGGTATTCCCGTTATCGCTGACGGCGGTATCAAATACTCAGGCGAAATCGTTAAAGCTCTCGCAGCAGGCGCTAACACAGTTATGGTTGGTTCTCTTGTTGCAGGTTGCGAAGAAGCTCCCGGCGAACGTGAAATCTACCAGGGCAGACAGTTCAAAGTTTATCGCGGTATGGGTTCACTTGCTTCTATGGCAAACGGCAGTAAGGACAGATACTTCCAGGAAGACAACAAGAAGTTCGTTCCCGAAGGAATTGAAGGACGCGTTCCTTACAAAGGACCTCTTGCAGACACAATCTATCAGATGATGGGTGGTCTTCGCTCAGGCATGGGTTACTGCGGTTGCCGTACAATCGCAGAGCTTCAGCAGAATGCACAGTTTGTAAGAATCACAAACGCTGGTCTTATTGAAAGCCATCCCCACGACGTTCTTATTACTAAAGAAGCTCCTAACTACTCAGGTAATTTCTAAGTTAAAGATATTAATTGCCGCAGAACATTCCGTCTGCGGCAAATTTTTGTGTGAAAGGGGTTTTAAAAATAGGACAGTCAAATACTCTCCAGGAAAACAAAATGGGCGTTATGCCCGTCAACAAACTTTTGATTTCAATGTCTTTGCCTATGATTATCTCCATGATAGTTCAGGCACTTTACAACGTAGTTGACAGTATCTGCGTTTCATACATTTCAGAAAATGCGCTTACAGCCGTTTCTCTCGCATTCCCTGCGCAGAATCTTATGATAGCTTTTGCATCAGGTACGGCAGTCGGCGTTAATGCAGTGCTTTCAAAAAGCCTTGGCGAAAAGAATTTTGAAAAAGCAAACAAAACTGCAGAAAATGGTCTTTTTATCGTATTTCTCGAATATCTTCTTTTCCTCGTTTTCGGCCTTTTCGGTGTAAGGTTTTTCTATTCTATGCAGACAAATGTTGCAGAAATCATCGAAGGCGGATATGAATACATGAGCGTCTGCTCCATTTTCTCTTTCGGCGTTTTCGGACAGATTATGACAGAAAGACTTATGCAGTCAACGGGCAGAACGCTTTACACAATGTTTACCCAGGGACTCGGTGCAATAATCAATATAATTCTTGACCCCATTCTTATTTTCGGTTGGATTGGTTTTCCGAAAATGGGAATTGCCGGTGCTGCTTGGGCAACTGTTATCGGTCAGATTTGTGCATTTATTTTTGCTCTTATACTCAATGCAAAATATAACAAAGACATCAAATTGTCAATTAAAAAATTCAGACCTGATGCAAAAATTATCGGCAACATTTTCTCCGTCGGTGTTCCCTCAATCATCATGATGGCAATCGGTTCAGTTATGAACTTCCTGCTGAATAAGATTCTCATTTCATTTACGGAAACTGCCGCCGCCGTATTCGGTGTTTATTTCAAACTCCAGAGTTTCATCTTCATGCCTGTTTTCGGATTGAATAACGGAATTATTCCTATTGTTGCATACAACTACGGTGCACAAAAGCGTAAAAGAATGATGAAAGCAGTCAAACTCGGTATTTTATATGCCCTTATGTTTATGACTGCAGGACTTCTTATTATGCAAATTTTCCCGGAACAACTTCTTTCAATTTTCAATGCAACAGAAGATATGATAAAACTGGGCGTGCCTGCTTTGAAAACAATAAGCCTGTGCTTCGTTTTCGCAGGATTCTGTATTGCTATCGGCTCTGTGTTCCAGGCTCTCGGCAGAGGTGTTTTCTCAATGATTGTCTCTGTTTCACGTCAGCTTATCGTTCTTATTCCTGCTGCGTATCTGCTTTCTCTTACAGGGAATGTAGACAACGTATGGTGGGCTTTCCCCATAGCCGAAATCGCATCTGTTATTGCAAGTGCAATCTGCTTTGTTTACCTTTATAAAAAAGTTATAAAGAGAATTCCTGAATAAAACAAAATAAAATTAAAGCCCATATCTTGTTTAAGATATGGGCTTATTTTTATAACGTGATTTTAAAACTCGGCTGTGTGCCGAAGCCTTCCACACGGATAAAATCTTTTTCCACCGTCACAACTGCGTGGTTTTCTTCATCCCGTGTGCATATTGCCTTGAAAGTTATGTAGTGAATACCGTTTCTTTCTGAATAATTTCCGTTATGGTAATGACCGCAAAAAACAGCTTTTACTTTCCCGCTTTTTTCAAAGCAGTCGATAACTTCGTGTCTGTTAATAACGACGTGGTCATCACCGTTTTCAATATTATCCATCAGAAGAAGTTCGTGACTGAAAACTATTACATCACTTTCTGCAGTTTCTATCTCTTTTTTTATCCATAAAATCTGCTCCGTGTCTATGTAAGTTTCCGACCATAAAATTTCTTTTTCAGGATAAGGAATTTCAGGGTCGTTATTGTTAGCATCAAGGACAATAATTTTATATCCGCAGGCATTGAAAGAATAATATCTTCCTTTCATTCCCGTAATTTTCACCCACTGATTTTTGTCTGTGGATGTGTCGTGGTTGCCGATTAAGACATAATAATCTTTCCCGCTTTCTTTTAAAGCATCAGTCACTTCCTGCCACAAAACAGTCTGTTCTTTTCCGTCCGGTGCTTCATCCGCAGTATCGCCGAAATCCACCAGAAAATCACAGTCCGAAGAATGTTCTTTTACTGCTTTTTTTACTTTTTCCAACGATTGGGGACGATATCTCTCCGGATGTGAATTATCGTCAGTATAATGCAAATCAGTAAAAGCGAGAAATTTCATAATTCTACCTCAAAAGAATGTTATTTACCTGAGAAATAATTTCATTTGCAGAAGTCATAGCAGAAGCAGACTCTGACAACGCAATATCAAGCACAAGCACAGTAAATGCAGCAACTGCGATTATGATAAGCACCCACATAATAATAAGTGTTGATGAGGGCATCTTTTTCTTTTCGTTGTGCTGAGGCTCCGGCTGTGCATAATATGGCTCTGTTGTTGCGGCGGTAAAGTCTGTTGTTTTTACCATTTCTTCGATTTTTTCAACAACACTTACAATGCCGTCTCTGTACAATTCTTTTGCACCATCTTCAGGAGCAGCAAAAACTTTGTAAACACTTGATTTCTGTGAATCAGTAAGAGTAACAAAAATATATGCTTCATTGTTTTCTGCGTAATAAATTTCACTTGCTCCGATTGCGAAAGTTGAACCTGACTGTGCCATAGCCATTCTTGCGTTAGATGCAATATTTTCTTTTCTTTTTGCATCGTCTGCAAGTGTGCTGTCAATGGGCAAATCTACAAACTGCACACCGGGAATGCTTTCAAGCTCGCCGAGAATATCTCCGCACAGTTTGTTTTCCGGCTGTCTTACAACAGAAATTTTAAATCCTCTTGATGTAATGCCCTCAACCTTTGACTGAATATAGGTTTTCTGAACATAATTATCTGAAGTTTCCTCATTGTCGTTTGCAACAAGAGAAGATGACTCAATGTTTTCATAATCAGGCTGAGGAGCTTCTTCTGCCACTTTTTCAGGTGTCTGGGGTGCAGAATATATTTCAACATAGTCAGGGTTAATTTCTTCTGTTTCTGTCTCTGCAACTTCTTCTGCTGTTTCTTCTGCTATTTCTTCTTCCGGCACAACTTCTTCTTTTTTGATGTCGCCAAAAGCAAAAGAAAGCATTCCGTTATCAATAATGGTCTGTATTCTTTTTTCATCAATAGGCACAAGAATAAGCTTCTGGGGACCCGCTTTGATACCAACACCTGAGAAAAGTCCGTCATAAGTTATAAATGCTTCCGCACCGAGAGGAATTGCCGCATGAGCGTTTGTCTGCTTCTCGTTAAGAGTAGCCATGCATTTATCGCTTGAAAGGAGGTCAATTATCTCTCCATTAAGTTTGCATTTGAAGCCTAAAGCTCTGAACAAAGCCGCTTTAGTTGAAATAAATTTTGAAACGTCAACAGCAATAATAATTATATTTGAGCTCTGAATAGCATTCTGAATTCCGACAAATAAATCTTTCTGTGTTGTACAATAAGAAAACTTCACATCTTCGTTTGTGGCTTCTTTAATACTGTCTGCAATTATTCCATGTGCTTCGTTCATAAGAACAAGCTTGTTTTCGCTATAGGATATAAGTTTTATCTGCACTTTAAATCAAGTCCTCTCTCTTAATTATGATGCAATCCATTTCGGCGCATTTGCGTATGGGTTGTTTCTCTTTTTCTTTTCGTACCATGCTGCTGGGAATTTCTGGTTATTGTTTGGTTTTGCAAGGCTTGTGTCAACTTCCTTGTCTTCGTTTTCTCTCACAAGTCTGCCTACAAGAACAAGGCGTCCGTCTTTAATGTCTGTTCTGTCGCAGGTTGAAAGTGTAATAATTTTATCTCCTGCCTGATAATCAACACCTGTGTTGTAATATGAACGGGCTTTGATTTCTTCCATGTAAGCGCTGAAATTCTGTTCGCTTGAAAGATTTTTGAAAGTATATGCTAAAACGTAGCCGTTATCGTCTGTCTTTTTTGCATTGGTGAGAAATACTGAATAAATTTTGTAAACGTAATTCTGGTTTTCAGTGTAAATATAAATGTAAGGGTTCTTCTTGAAAGTATCTATATTCTTATATTTTCTGATTGAGCCGAACATTGAGCCGTCTCTCATATTATGTCCGTATATAACTGTGTTCTGGTCAGAGAAAGGCGCTTTATTCTGGTAGTCAATAAAGGCTGTACCGCCTGAAGACCATTTCCCTTTGAAACCTGTGTTAAGGTATTTATCGTTGTTTTTACCCTGAACAACAGCAAGACTTATGTCTGCACCGGGCACTACAATCCATGCCTTGAAATCCTGATTGATATCTTTAAGGTTAGCAAAAGTTACTGCTTTTTCTCCGGGTTCAATATTGTTGAGTTTTTCAACAACTTCATCAGGACTTGCATCTTCTTTATCCATTATGATGTTTTCAAGAGCACTGTTTTCCTTGCTGATAAGATAAGGCTGAATAATGTAATCGTTTAAGAGCCATGCAATACTACCGATTAAAGCGATAATAGAAATAGCAAAAATAATTTTTCTGATTATTTCAACTCTGCTCTTTTTCTTTTTGGCTTTTCTGTTATACGGTTCGAAGCCGTCATCGTATTCATCTGAAACTTCTTCCGTCAAAGATTCTTCATCTTCAGCAACAGAGTCGCTTTCTTCGTCAGGTGTAAATGCAAACGGTACACTTTCTTCAGACGCTTCTTCTGTATCTGGCTGCTGGTCCGAAGGAATTTCGTCAGCAACCTCATCTTCAGCAACTTCATCTGTTTCTTCACTCTGTGAGTAAACATCTTCAAATTCCTGGGGCACGTTTTCTGCTGCAGCTTTGTTGATTTCTTTTTTAAATTCAATTTTGAAAACTTCTGCTTCTTTCTGCAAAACCTTGTCGTCTACACCTGCAAGTTTTGCATCAACTTCTTCGTAAAGAGCATTGTAGCCTTCTTCTCTTGATTTGAAGAAATCTTCAATTTCGTTATCTTCTTCCGGATTATAAAAAACCTTTTCCTCTTCTTCCTCTTTAGGTTTTTCTTCACTTTTAAAGGGGTCGAGATTATATTTTTCTCTTATGCTTGAAAATATGTCCTCAAAACTTTCTTCGTTTTCCTGAATATCTTTTTCTTTATCGCTCATTACTGCTCCTCCTTCTCAAACTTTTTTATAATATTTCTTCTTGCCAGATCAAATGCTCTTGAGCCGTTTACGTATCTGTTATAGTCTCTGTCTTTTCTGCCTGTCATAATTTCTATACATTCTGTTGTTTCACCGTCGCAGAGAGCCACATAGCTTAAGCCCACAGGCTTGTTTGTGGAGTCGCTTAAAGGTCCTGCGATTCCCGTAATGCCGATTCCGTAATCAGCACCGCTTATTTTTCTTACACCCTCAGCCATCTGCTTTGCAACAGGCTCGCTTACTGCACCGTATTTTTTAAGGTCATCTTCATTTACGCCGAGAATTTTATTTTTGATTTCGTTTGAATAAGAAATAATCCCGCAATCAAAAACTTCCGATGCCCCTGAAATATCAGTAATTCTTTTTGCCGCATAACCGCCTGTGCAGGATTCTGCAAGGGCAATTTTAAGACCATGCTTTTTAAGAAGTTTCACAAGGGCTGATTCAATATTTTCTTCGTCAACTGCATAAACGAAATCTTTAAATTTTTCAATTATTTCATCCACCACAGGCTTTGCAATTTTTTCTGCTTCTTCTTTTGTTGCACCGCTCGAAGTGACTCTTAAGAAACATTCGCCGTCTTTAGCGTAAGGTGCTACAGTGGGATTTTCACCGTCAAGCAAATCTCCCGCTTTTTCTGCCATTGATGATTCGCCGATTCCTATCATCTTGATGTTGTGAGAAACAAAAGTCATCTCTGAATATTTTTCAAGAACATTTACTGCACATTCTTCAAACATAGGCTTCATTTCTCTGGGAGGTCCGGGAAGAGCAATAATACATTTTGAATTTTTTTCTATTGCAAATCCGGGTGCCGTACCGTTGTTATTATCAAAAACAATTCCGTCTTCAGGCACATAAGCCTGGCGGAGATTGCTTTCTGCCATTTTAAGACCTTTGCTTATAAAATAGGATTCAATTTTATTTTTGATTTCCTCGTTGAAAACGAGGGGAGAGTCCATAACTTCACAGCATTTGTCTCTCGTTATATCGTCAGCCGTAGGTCCGAGACCGCCTGTTGTGATAACAATATCGCTTCTGTCCAATGCCTGACGAAGCATTTCTGTCAGACGTGAATTATTATCTCCCACAACGCTCTGACGAAGGACACTGATTCCCATTTCAGCAAGTCTTTTTGAAAGGTAAACTGCATTTGTATTTACAATGTCGCCAAGTAAAATTTCCGTGCCGACACATACAATCTCGCAAATCAAAACCAATCACCCTTAATCTATCAGAATAAATCTTGCACTGTTTACCGCTTCTTCAATCATCTCAGTAAAATCTACTGCACTTTCAGCTTTTTCAACTTCTTCAACTGAAGGTCTTGTTTTTGGATGTTTGGGAGTGAAAACTGTGCAACAATCTTCGTAAGGAAGAATTGAAGTTTCAAAAGAATCAATTTCTCTTGAAATTTTCACAATTTCACCTTTGTCCATACCGATACAAGGGCGGAAAACAGGCATGTCAACCGCTCTGTCTGTGCAGGCAAGTGCTTTCATTGTCTGGCTTGCAACCTGACCTAAACTTTCACCGGTAATAAGCGCTTCGCAGTCTTCTCTGCGTGCAATTCTCTCAGCAGTTTTCATCATTATTCTTCTCATAATGATGGTAAATAATTCTTCGGGACATTTATCTTTTATTGTTTCCTGAATTTTTGTGAATTCTACAACATAGAGTTTGATTCTGCCGCTGTATGCCGCAACTTTGCGTGTAAGCTCATGTACTTTTTTCTCTGCAAGCTCGCTTGTGTAAGGTGGTGCTGCAAAATGGATTCCCATAAGACGTAAGCCTCTTTTTGCCATCATCCAACCCGCAACGGGGCTGTCAATTCCGCCTGAAATAAGAAGCGCTGCTTTACCTGCAGAGCCTACGGGCATACCGCCTGCACCTTTGTGCTGATTGCCGTGAATATAAACGTGAGTATCTCTTACTTCAACCGTTACGATAATGTCAGGCTCGTGCACATCAACTGTAAGATGAGGGAAATTTTCAAGAAGGAATCCACCCACTTCCATGCAGATTTCAGGTGATTTAAGAGGAAAATTCTTGTCGCTTCTCTTTGCATTTACCTTGAAAGTTTTTGCAAACATAAGCTCATCTGCAAGATATTCTTTTGCAACTTCTTTTATTTTTTCAATGTCTTTTTCAGTTGCTGCCGCACGTGAAAGCCCTGCAATACCGAAAACTTTTTTTGCTGCTTCAAAAGCAGTGTCAAAATCTGCGTTTTCATCTTCACTTTCAACCATAATTGTAGACTGTGACGCTTTGAAAGTAAATTTTCCGATATGCTCAAATCTGCGACGCATATTTTTTATCATCATGTCTTCAAAAGTTCTTCTGTTGAGACCTTTGAGGGCAAGTTCACCGTTTTTAATAAGTATAATTTCTTTCATTTCAAACTCTCCTGAGTGTTTTTGTTGCAAGTAAAATATTTTCTGCTAAAAGATTTAATTCATCTTCTGTGTTGAACCGTGATAAACTTACTCTTATTGCACTGTCAATTCTTTCAGGTTGCAGACCAAAAGACACAAGTGCCGTGCTTCTGTGACCTTTTGCACAGGCTGAACCGCCTGAAACATAAATTTCTCTTTCAGATAAGAAGTTTATCATGGGTTGTGAGGGGATTCCCACAACTGAAAAATTTATAATATATGGTAGTGATTCTTCTTTTGAATTTATATAAACGCCGTCAATTTCTTCTAACTTTTTAATGAAATTGTCGCGCAGAATTTTTGTCTTTTCAAGGTTTTCTTCAATGTTTGTGATTTCTTCTGCCGCAGCAGCAAAACCACAGATTGCAGGCATTGCTTCCGTGCCTGAACGCAAGCCTTTTTCCTGACCACCGCCGAAAACAGTTGGGGGAAGATTCACGCCTTTTCTCACGAACAAAGCTCCCGCACCTTTCGGTCCGTGGATTTTATGAGAACTGATGCTCATTAAATCAATACCCAGCTTCTGAACTTTTATGGGAAGTTTTCCGAATCCCTGCACAGCATCGCAATGGATAAGCGCAGGCGATTTTTTCATGGTTACTGCTTTTTTTATGAGTGATACGGGGTTAATTGAGCCTAATTCGTTGTTTACAAGCATTATGCTTACAAGAATTGTTTTCTCATCAACTTCTTTAATAATATCCTGAATATTTACTTCGCCTTTTTCATTTGCAGGAAGACGAACAACATTAAAACCTTTATTTTCAAGGGCTTTCATGCAATTTTCAACACTCGGATGTTCAAGAGAAGAAGTGATAATCTTGTTTCCTCTTTTTGAGAGTTTTTCAACTGCTCCGAAAATTGCAATATTATTGCTTTCGGTACCACCTGAAGTGAAAAAAATTTCATCTTCACGGGCAGAAATCCTGTTTGCAATAATTTTTCGTGCATTGTCAAGCTCTTCTTTCGCCATTACTCCGAGGTGATGCACAGAAGACGGATTTGCCCAACATTTATCAAGCATATATGCAATTTTTTCTTTTGACGCTGCACACAAAGGTGTTGTTGCACTGTTGTCAAGATAAATGTTCAAAGCAACTCTCTCCCATTTTAAGATATATAGTTTATTATAGTACAAATCGCAAAAAGTTTCAATATAATTACAAGTTTTTTAAAATTAATTTCGATGAAAATACTGCTTCGATTTCTACATTTTTTGTGCTTTGGGCAATAAAAAAATCCTGCACCGTATGATGCAGGATTTTTTGTTAATAAGTAAAACTTATTTGAGTTCAACTTTTGCGCCAACTTCTTCAAGTTTAGCTTTTGCAGCTTCAGCATCTTCTTTAGATACTGCTTCTTTAAGTGTTTTGGTAGCGCCGTCAACAC
>JAZSFV010000249.1:0-8827 GCA_045532395.1 Acutalibacteraceae bacterium | reverse complement strand
CGGTACAGTTACAGTTTTAATTGACAAACAACCCCTTGAAATAACAACATACCGCATTGCCGGAGAATATACTGATAACCGCCGTCCTGATAATGTAAAATTCACCCGCGATATTGAAAACGATTTATCACGCAGAGATTTTACTGTCAACGCTATGGCTTACAACGAAAACGACGGAATTGTCGACCTTTTCGGCGGAATGGAAGACATTGAAAATAAAATTATCCGCTCGGTGGGAGACCCTGACAGAAGATTCAATGAAGATGCTCTGAGAATTATGAGAGCTATAAGATTTTCTTCCACTCTCGGCTTTGAAATTGAAGAAAAAACTGCAGAAAGCATAAGAAGAAACAAACATCTTCTTAAAAATATTGCAGCAGAGAGAATACGAGTTGAACTTGAAAAACTTCTTTTAGGCAAAGATGCAGAAAAAATTCTTCTCAAATTTTCTGATGTGATTTTTGAAATTATACCTGAACTTCAGGAAACTTACGGAGTGGCACAAAACTGCCCCTATCACATTTATAATGTATGGGAGCATATTGTGAAAAGCGTTGCTGTCAGCAAAAAAGATAAATATATCCGTCTTACCATGCTTCTTCATGATATCGGCAAACCGCAGATGAAAACAACTGACGAAAAAGGCGATCATTTCAAAGGTCATGCAAAAGTGAGTGCAGAGATTGCTCTGGAAATTTTAAAAAGGCTGAAATATGACAACAAAACAATTTCTACTGTTACAAACCTGATTTTTCACCACGACGACAGACTTTACAATGCACCGCAGAATATTAAAAAGCACGCATCAAAATTCGGTTTCGAATTTTTATATCTTCTTGATGAAGTTTCACGCGCAGATATTCTTGCTCAGAATCCTGAAACGACAGACAGATTTTCGCTCTGCGATGAATATATAGAAAAACTGAAAAAACTTGAAAAAGAAAATTTATGTCTTAAGATTTCTGATTTGGCAGTTGACGGAAACGATTTGATTTCTCTGGGATACAAAGGCAAAGAAATCGGCGAAACTTTACAAAAAATTCTTGATAAAATTTTAAAAGGTGAACTTAAAAATTCAAAAGAAAAAATTCTTGATTTCATTAAAAAAAACCGCTGAAGAAAAAATCTTCAGCGGTTTTCATTTATGCTTTTACTGCATTTAAAAATTCTCGTATATTGTTGAATTTATATGTTGGTCTGAATTCTGTTTCTTTCAGATCTTCTTCCTTTGCTTCGCCTGTAAACACAACTGCCGTTTCAACTCCTGCATTGATTCCGCAGGCAATGTCTGTATAAAGTCTGTCGCCTACAACGATTGTTTCGTCTATGCTGAAGCCTGTCATCTCACGGCAGATATCAACAATTTCTCTGTTAGGCTTGCCCACATAATAGGGTTGTTTTTTTACTGCACATTCAAGAAGGTTGCAGATTGCACCACAGTCGGGAATGCTGCCGAATGATGTCGGGCAACATAAATCGGGGTTGGTTGCAAGGTAGGTTACGTCTTTTGTGAGAAGAATTTCGCAGGTAAGTGCACCTTTCTGGTAGGTAAATTCATTATCAAAGCCTACGATAACGCACTTTATATCATCTTCATTTTCCTCAGTTACGTTAAGCCCGTAATCACGAAGTTCTTTGACAAAAGATTTTGTACCGCATACAAAAATTTTATCATCAGCATGATTTTCTTTCAGATATTTACAAGCGGCAAAAGAAGCAGTTATAAAATTACTTTCATCAGTTTCAATACTCCACTTTTTGAATTTTTCAATATAATCCTGACGGCTTTTTGTTGAGTTGTTTGTGATATAAACTGCCTTGCCGCCGATAGAATTTATATATTCAATAAGGTCAAAGGTTCCGTCATAAATTGTATTGTCAACGGCGATTGTGCCGTCAATATCGAATAAAAATAATTTCTTTTTATTTAACATTTCCCTACTCCTATTTTTTTATAACTTTTCTTATAAGTCCTATAACTGCACCTACCACTGCACCGCCGACCAAACCTATTGCACACGCCCATAACATATTATAGTCATAAATGTTTGCAATAGTAACGGCAATAAGAAGCCCCACAAGAAAACCTGTTCTTATTGAATTAACCAACTGCTTATCCAAAAAAATCCCTGCCTTTATTTGATGTCACTCAGTAATTGTAACATATAAGCAGGGATTTTTCAATCAGTTTTTTACAGACCAAAACCTTTGATAATTACTAATGTTGTTGCAGCTCCGATTAATGCCCACACAATGGGTGAAAAAACCGAATATACTCTTTTTCTTCCCTTTCTCACTCTTGGCGGTGTGCCTGTGGAAAGGGCAATTGTGTTTGCTTTGTCATTTATTTTTCTTTCGCTTAAAGATGCGTACTCCGGCTTTACAAAAAACAAAACTTTTTCAAAATATTCACACCCGGGTTTTACAACCTCAACCACCTGGTGATTGACTCCTTTTATCATAAAAAACACTCACTTTCTCCAATAATTAAAACTATTTTTTGCAAAATTTTTTAAAATATTCTTTGCAAAATCAATGTGGAAAACTGTGTGGAAAATGTTGAAAACTATGTTGAAATCATTTTAAAAAGCCTTATTTTATTGGACTTTCAGGTGTTGAAAACGTAATGTTTAAAACTTTTTTCGACAAAAAATTACCTCTTGACAAGCTTGAACAAATGTTCTATTATATAAGAACAAATGTTCTTTCGGAGGGTATAATTTTGACTGACAGAATTGTTTTACATTGTGATCTTAATAACTTTTTTGCATCTGTTGAGTGTTTTCTTGACCCGTCTTTAAGAGATAAAAATGTTGCCGTATGCGGAAGTGTTGAAGAGCGTCACGGCATTGTGCTCGCTAAAAACGAAGGTGCAAAAAAACTCGGAGTGAAAACGGGCGAAGCAATCTGGGAAGCAAAAAAGAAGTGTCCTGACCTTGTGTGCGTACCGCCCCATTACGATAAATATGTCGAGTTTTCCAAAAAAGTGAAAAAAATATATGAAGAATACACTGACATGGTTGAGCCTTTCGGAATTGACGAATGCTGGCTTGATATAACGGGAAGCACTACCCTTTTCGGCGATAAAATGAAAATTGCAGAAGAATTACGCACTCGTGTAAAAAAAGAAATCGGTCTTACAATTTCCGTTGGTGTCAGCTTCAATAAAATTTTTTCAAAACTTGCAAGCGATATAAAAAAGCCTGATGCAGTAACTTTAATTGAAAGAAAAGATGTTGAAAGCGTGGTATGGAAAATGCCCTGCACTGACCTTTTCGGTGTCGGCAGACAGACAGCACAAAGACTTCATACATTAGGCATACTTACTATCGGCGATATTGCGAAAATGCCTGAACATATTCTCATGTCTCATCTTGGAAAAAACGGAATCACACTTCAGAACTACGCAAAGGGAATTGATTTTTCTCCCGTACTTCGTGAAAGCGAAGTGCCTCCTGTTAAAAGCGTCAGCCGTGGGATTACCTGCAAAAGAGATTTATATAATTATGAAGAAGTTGCGTCTGTAGTGATTTCTCTCTGCGAAAAGGTTTCCCATTCTTTACGGAAAAATTGCTTTTTTGCAGAAACAATACGGGTGGCAATAAAAGACAATCAACTTAATGTAAAAGAATTTCAGAAAAAAATAAAAACGCCTGCAAGAGCTGCAGACGTTATTTATGAAAATGCTATGCAGTTGATAAGGAAAAATTACTTTTTCCATCTGCCCATAAGAGCCTTAACAGTTTTTGCCTGCGACCTTACGGGAGACGGTTCATGCTTTCAGCTTTCTTTTGAAGAAGACTACAAGCAACTTGAAAAACTGGAAAAACTGGACAGTCAGGTTGACAAAATAAGGGAAAGATTCGGCTCTGATATTATTGTAAGAGCGTCATCCCTTGACCTTTTCGAAAGTGAGCGTATCCGCTCAGCTTTCCCGTCTTTTCACCCTGATATTTAAGCCATCAACTGTCTTACAACTTTTTCGCAATCTTCCGGATTCATGATTTTGGGAACAGGATAAAGAGGATTACCTTCTTTAAGAGCACGTTTAACGATTACCGGAATATCTTCTTCTTTAATCTGCTCAACTTTTTCAGGAATTTCCATTCTTCTTTCCATGGCCTTGATTTCAGCAATAAATGCTTCGGCTTTTTCTTTATCTGTTTTCAGCTCTTTTCCGATTCCTGCGAATCCTGCAAGACGTGCAAGAGATTTGTGAGCCTTTTCGCCGTAATATTCAAGAACATAGGGAAGAATTATTGCATTCGCAAGGCCGTGAGGCACGCCATAAAGACCGCCCAGCTGATGAGCAATACAATGAACATAGCCAACATAAGCTCTTGTGAAAGCAACACCTGCGCAGAATGAGCCTAAAAGCATATTATTACGTGCTTCTAAATTTTTGCCGTCGTTATATGCAGTTTCAAGGTTTTCAAAAATAAGTTTTACTGCTTTTTCCGCATTTCTTCTTGTGCTTGGAGTGTTACTTCCTCCTATGTATGCTTCAATTGCGTGAGTTAAAGCATCAAGACCTGTTGTTGATGTGATTTTCTGGGGAAGACCTGTTGTAAGAGTTGGGTCAAGTGCGGCATAAAGAGGGCGGATTTTACTTGAGTTCATTGCTGACTTTTCGTGAGTTTCAGAGTCGGTAATAACTGCGGCGATAGTAGTTTCCGAGCCTGTGCCTGCAGTTGTGGGAACAGCAATCAGTAAGGGAGGCCTTTTTCTTACATGGAACAAACCTCTCATTGAATTAATAGACCTTGTGGGGTTTGCAATTCTTGCACCTGCACCTTTTGCACAGTCCATAGGAGAACCGCCACCAAAAGCAATAATTGCTTCGCATTTATTTTCAAAATAAAAGTCTTTTGCGTTTTCAACGTTTTCGATTGTGGGGTTGGGCTGAACATCGCTGAAAACTGAAACTTTGATTTTTTCATCTTCGAGTTTCTTAACAAGTCCGTCAATAAGACCAAGGCTTTTAAGCATATTATCTGTAATGATAAGTACACTTTTTATGTTTTTGCTTTTAAGCACATCTGCAATTTTAAGCACACTGCCCTCGCCTGACATTAATTCGGGCTGAGACCAATCGAGAAATAAACTGCCTATTCTCAAACAGAACTGATAACCTCTGCAAAATACTTTATTGTTTCTGTCCAAAATAAACACCTCCAAAATTATGAATATATTATGCCATAAATAAACAACTATTTCAAGAAAAATGACTAAAAATTTAATTGAATATTTTTAATAGGTGTATTATAATTATATTAAGGTGGTGATTGTGTGGCTATTAAAATGAAATTTTCGCCAAAAGGATTTCTTGATTTTTTTGGTACAACAATTTTTAAAATAGCAAACGACCAGAATCATACTCTCGATTTAAACGGTTACATTTATAAATCGTCTAAAATCCCCGAAGAATTTGACGGATTCAGAATTATTCACATTTCAGATATGCACAACTGCGTTTACGGCAAAGAAGCAGACGAACTTATCGGAATGGTTAAACGCAATAAGCCTGATATTATTGTAATCACGGGAGATTCTTTTGATTCAAGAAGACGTCAGTATTTTGATTCCCTTGACATAATTGAAAAACTGACAAAAATACAAACTGTTTTATATATTACAGGAAACCATGAAGAACTTTCATGTGATCTGAAAGAATTTTTCCTCCAGAAAATCAAAAAACACGGCGTGCAGATTCTTGACTGCGACAGATTCCGCATTAACCGCGGTGAAGCCTCAATTTCTGTAAGCGGTATAAGCGACTTCACATCATACGCCGTAGAATACGGTTTTCTCGAAAAAGCACTTTCAAGAGACCTTGACAAGGAAGAGCTTGACCTTATGAAAGAAAGTTTCAGAGAAAAGCTCAGAACTTTCTCCCAAAATAATAAAGATGACGAGTTTAACATTCTTCTTTCTCACAGACCTGAAATGTTTGATTCTTACGTTGAAAACGGCTACGACCTTGTTTTCTGCGGTCACGCACATGGCGGTCAGTTCAGAATTCCGCCAATCGGTGCGATTTATTCTCCCGGACAGGGATTTCTGCCTAAATACAGCGAAGGTCCTCACACAAAAGAAAACACAACAATGATTGTCAGCCGTGGTCTTGGCAACAGCGCCTTCCCGTTAAGAATCAACAACCGTCCTCAGGTAATCGTTACTGAACTTCGCAGGTAATATTAAACCTCCGTCCCGAATAATAATAGGACGGAGGTGTTTTTTTGAAAAAAATTGCCGTTATTTTAATATTGATTTTTACTCTTTCACTTTCAGGATGTGCTGAAAAAGATTTGATTGATATTTACACTTTTTCAGACAGATTTTCAGACTCAAGCGAAACTTTTAAAATAAATACTGATAATTTTATGGCGACAGAAAAAGAAGGTGAACTTATTTTTCCCATAACTTTCGGTGAAAAATTTTTACTTACCGTCCGCATTAATGAGAAAACTTCCCTTGTGACAGATGTGTCTGTTGTGTGCATTATTGAAAACAAAAAAAACATTACTGAAACAGAATTCAATCAGTTTTGTGAAATTGTAGATTGTGCAACAAAAGCATTTACAAATTTTGAATCTGCAGATGATGTGCTTTTAAATCTTTCGCTTAAAGAAAAAGAAAAACTTTTTAAAAACACTCATCTCCATTACGAAAAAGGCTTTTATACTTTTTCACTCGTTTCAAATGAACTTGGTATTTATTTTTCCGCTTCTACTGAGAGAAGATAGAAAAAACTCGTAAGGCAAACGCCTTACGAGTTTTGTAATTTAAAATTCAGATTATCTTACCAACCGAATTTGTCGTAAGTAACTGTTGTTGTAGCTGCGATGTCGCCTTTAGATGCGAGAATCTTTGAAAGTTTTGCTGATGCATCCCAAGAGATAACAAGTTTTACGATTTTACCATCGGGAGTAACTGTTGCTACAACTTTACCGTTATGTGTTTCTTCGTCGATTACTGCTGTACCTGCGAAGTCTGCAATTGCACTGTATACAAGGGGAGCAGCTTTGTGGTCGAAACCTGATCTGTCTTTGTTACCTGTGCAGATACCTGTTCTGTCGATAGGTGAACTGTTGCTTGCATTTGCGCCGCCTTCGATGTAGCTCTTACCGGGTTTAACAGCGATAGTAATTACATAGTTGCTGCCTGATTTTACCATCTTAGCTGATGTTACATCTGCTGAAGTAAGTGTGCTCTGTTTGAGGTAATCGCCGCACTGATCGTCGTTTGTATTTGTGCCTTTTGCTACTGTTTCTTCAAATTTGTTCGCTGCACCAATACCAAGGAACTGGAAAACTACATCTTTGAAGGGAAGAAGTGCACCACCTGCATTGTAAACTTCGTTACCTGCAGATCTTGTTTTTGTATAGCCGGGTTTTTCTTTAACTACTTTTGCTGTTGCAGCACTGTAGTATGTAAGAACCTGATCAGTTGTCCATTTTGAAACGTCAACTTCTTCTTTTTCAGGCTTGGGAGCCTCTGTGATAACTTCTGTAACTTTTTCGCCTGATGCGTCTGTTACTTCTTCACCTGATGCGTCTGTAACAACTTCAACTGCTGTTGTTGTTTCACCGCCAAGGTCAAGAACGTCATTTAATTCGTCCTGATTGAATTCCTGTGCAGTTACTGTTTCTTCTTCAATCTTAACTTCTTCTTTCTTGCCGCATGCAGCAAACGAAAGAGCCAGCACGAGTGCCATAAGCAATGCTAATACTTTTTTCATAACTGTTATCTCCTTTTCGGATTTATTGATTTTAGATAAATTTACTTTATCTGCATATTATAATTTACTACAATTAAACTATTTTGTCAATACAAATCAGATGTTTTCTTCTCTGAAATCAACAATCAGTTCGTCCCTTGCGCTTTCCAATCTATGATATTTTACACCTGCGGCTTCAAGCATTCTTCTTGAAGCTCTTGTGCCTACTGTATCGTGGTATTTGTCAGAAATATAGATAACTTCCTTTATTCCGCTCTGAATGATTGCTTTTGCACATTCGTTACAGGGGAAAAGCGGCACATAAACCTTGCAACCCTCAAGGCTTGAACCTCTGTGGTTAAGAATTGCATTGAGTTCTGCATGGCAAACATAAGGGTATTTGGTTTCGTACTCATCGCCTGTTCTATCCCAGGGGAAATCATCATCGTTGCAACCGATAGGAAATCCGTTATAACCTACAGACACAATTTTGTTGTTTCTGTCAACAATACATGCGCCTACCTGCGTATTGGGATCTTTGCTTCGCTGAGATGCAAGCATTGCAACGCCCATAAAATATTCGTCCCATGTTATGTAATCTTTACGCTTGTTCATATGCTACTCCTTTTATCTTTTTTGATATTGTATCATTTTATAGGGATTATTGCAATAGAAATAAAACAAGAAAACCGATTGACAACAGTTTAACTTTAATGTATAATATACGGGCAGTCGAAAATCGGGGTGTAGCGCAGCGGGTTTGCGCCTGCTTTGGGTGAGGTTGCGACCACCGCCTGTGGCGGATTAAGGGAGCATAACGAAGCGCAGCGGTCAAAGTTTATAGGCGCCCCAAGCCGTAATAAACTTTGGGCACCGCAAGCCGGGCAGCGAGCAAAGCATTTTCCGAATTTTGTTTTGTGTTATAAATTAAATATTAAACTATCGGGGTGTAGCGCAGTTGGTAGCGCGCCTGCTTTGGGAGCAGGATGTCGGGAGTTCGAGCCTCTTCACTCCGACCATACGGGAGCATAGCTCAGCTGGGAGAGCATCTGCCTTACAAGCAGAGGGTCACAGGTTCGAGCCCTGTTGTTCCCACCAAAGACAAGT
>JAZSFV010000089.1:0-8545 GCA_045532395.1 Acutalibacteraceae bacterium | reverse complement strand
AAAACAAAAGGTGCTCCATACATTATATGAAGCACCTTTGTAATTATTAATTATACAACTGCATTATAAAGAATAATAACAGCTTTCGGAGTATCGTTAATTGTAATATCCATACCCTCTATCATCAATTGTTTGCCTGTTTTCTGATATTTCATATCAGGATTGTCATAATCGTAAATTTCATAGAGAGTATCACTTTCAAGTCCGTTAAGAACAAGATGATATGTGTTCTCTTTTACGTTTTCTCTCTTATAAATAAGAGCCATACCCTCTTTTGCATCTGTATCAAACTGCATAGCAAGATATTTTTCAGTATCCAATCCACCGTAAGTGAGAGGATAATAATTACCTATCATATGCTTTCTTATATCATAATAGTCAAGAAGCTGTGAGCAGGAAATAATGTTTGTTCTTACTGCATATTCACCCTCTCTATAAGCACAAGTGCCGTTGTAGGGATACCAGAAAGAAATGCCGTAAGTCTGCGCCTGAGTAGCCTGAAGAATATCAGGTTTTGAGTTACCTTCACCGTCCATGCAGTTATAGTCACTTCTCCAGAGCGGCATTGACCTTCTTGACATTTCAATATCAAGACGTTTACCGCCTGATGCACAGTTATCAATTATAAGGTCGGGAATTTCTTCAAGAAGTGTATCAAAAAAACGGTAAAGATTTGTTACATAATGGTTTTCGGTTATACCCTTTCTGCCGTCTTCCCATTGTTTATCTGCCTGTTGCCAAAGAGGAAGAGGAGTGAAGTTGCTGTCCATTCTGAAACATTTAACACCGTTGTATCTGAATGATTCAATCATAAAATCAGTCACATATTCAAAACATTCTTCATTTGCAAAATTGACAACGTTTGCTTCATCATTATCATGATTCAGAATGAGCCAACCATCATGTTTTATACACTCATTGTACATTGCAGTATCTTTGCAACAACGCTCAATTTCGTACCAAAGAAGAAGACCCATTCCTTTTTCTTCAAGATGTTTTGATATTTCTCCAAATCCGTTTGGAAATCTTTCAGGGTCTGCGTACCAGTTACCAACACTGTCTGACCAGTTGTTTCTTAAGGGATACCAACCTGCATCTACCCACGCATAATCAAGAGAAGCAGCCCATTCATCAGGAATGTTTTTGACATTCTGTATAACTTGTTCTTCTGTTGTGCCTGCTACTTCAACGCCGATACCGGTTGTGGCAATCTGCCTTATTCCTTCGGGATAAACGCAGTCAACTGTAAAGTTTCTGAAGCTGTTGAAGCCCTTGAGTGCATTATCGGAATTATAGAAAGTAAGAGAAATTAAAGGTGAACGCACTTCTTCATCAGGAAGAAGATAACCTTTGAACTCTTCTTGCTTTGCCTTGATTTCAACACCGTTTTTAGTTTCGGCAAGTGAAGTATACCACTGTCCTGACCAACCTACTGCAAGGACTGCGCCACCATCTACGCCGTGAATATTGAAATAAGACAGATATGATTCTGTTCTGCCGCCGTTTGCAGTGAAAACCATGGGTAAAGAAGCAAGCTCTGATTTAAAAAGTTCAAAGTCATCTGCTTCAGCGAAAGAACCTTTGCTGAAATAAGCATCGGCACTTTTCCCTGTAGGAATCACAGAATTCATGCCATAGAAACTTGACACGACGGGAGATTTTTCTCCACCGTTATTTTTAATATAAACAGTCCAGTCGCAGGTAGCGCTATCTTCATAAATTGTGGCTTCAACTGTTGCAACAATATCACTCTTGCTATGAGTAATTGTTATGTATGTAGTTTTACCACCGCGGTAAACTGCACCAACTTCACTTTCTTCACTGAAAGAAAAAGACCAGTCTTCAATATTCTTTCTGAAATCCTTACCACCTACCGAGAAAGTATAGGCAGGATTTTCTTCAGTAATAACATTTTCTTCGTACCATTTGCGACAATGCTGTTTTTCTTCATTTGTAACTTCGTATTCCTTTGCATCCATTGATTCAAAAGAAAAATCTGAAGTGGCAGACATTTCTAAAGCCGCCCTGTCTACCCAGAGTTTGAAATTAGAATCAGGAACCGAAAAGGATGATATAATAAATAACAGTGATTGTATAAAAGCAACAATTGTTCTCACAAAAACATCTCCATGAATATAATCTTTTTTATTTTACTTTATCAGATATCCTTTTAGCAAGATATTGAAAAATCGTAGGATGTGAATACAGACCTGATGGTAAATCAACTGTCTTACACACTATTTTATCGTTTGTTATGTCATTTATTGCACGAATTTCATCTTCCACTCCGACGCATGTCTGCAAAACAGGATATGTGGTAAAATTATCTTTCTCAGTGATGGTTATTGGCGATTGGTATATAACATTACCGGTATCAATTCCTTTATCTACAAGATGTACTGTAACGCCTGCATTCTCAGCATCACTGTTATATAAAGCCCAGTATGCTCCGTGACTTCCACGATATTTGGGAGTAATACCTGCGTGTAAATTTATAAATGTTGCATTTACGCAGTTTAATACTTTCTCTGAAATTATACGAGTTCCGTTAACCACAACTATATCGGGGCCTATTTTCTTCAAAGCCTCAATACACTCTTCATCATTTACAGAATTAACCAAAACAGGCCCGGACTCCATCATTTTAGTATCGTCAACAGATGCACCATAGATATTTAAAATTTCTTTTTTTCTGTCGGCAGATGATTTTTTTAACAAAGGAACAATTAAACAAACAAATAAAATTTGCCCCAAGACAGTAAATAAGCCTAATTTTTTTATTCTTCTTTTTAACAAGACTTTTGTAGAGACTAAATCCTCGATTATAACCTTTTCAATTGAAAAATGTTCACTCAATTTGTTATAAACTATACTTGACGAATCACCTCTGCTACATAGCATAACTATCTTTTTCATTGAGTATTTCCTCCGCCATTTCACTCATGTTCTTACTTTCAAAGCCATATTTTTTATTTAATTCTTTGTAACACTTCAGAATTTCTTCAACCTGGTTTAAGAAAGCGTCAGGATTTTCGCCCATATTATGGGGATGCCACCAGATATGGATTATTTTTCCTTTTTTCGCGGCAATTTTCATTAATTTCTTTATGTTATACATCTTCAATGGTTCAAGAAAACCAAGCAATTTATTCTGTTTCCTCAAAAAAATGCTGGACTTCAGATTAACTATTCCGTCCTGATAACATTCTTCTCTCGGATAACTCTTAAAACCACAAACAGGTATGTATGTGTCAGCAAGTCTGAAAATTCGTGAAAGCTTTGTGTTTTTATCATACGCAAAATGATCATGGTTTCCCCTTACGGCAAAAATACCATTATTTTTCAACACATTAAGATATTCAGAATTATAAAGATTTCTGGGGAAAATAAAACTTTTTATATCGATATTAAAAATATCTTTGGCTATTCTTTTGGCTGAGTTTGTGTCAGCAGCAAAATCCTCGCATGTCTGACCTTTTTCTCTGCAATAATAATGACAAAAAGTATGAGAACCAATTTCCTGATAATTATGTTCTGTTATTTCTTTTATCACAGACGGTGCGTAATGCAACATATCCTTCTCTTCATTATCGCCGATTGTTTCAAAGTGTCTGTAAGCAGAAAGACGAGAATTGTCATAATCAGGTTTTTTATCAGGGAAGAATCCCGCTAACTCCTCTTTATCTTTAGCAAAAAGCATACCAACTGTTCCCCAGGTAGCATGGATTGCGTATTTGTCAAAAAGTTCTAACAAGCGCGGAATCGCTCTTCTGCCCTCTATTATATCAGGACCATATTTTTCGATTGTTCTTGAATCAGTTACGCCCCAAAACAACTCAAAATCCAAAGATATAACCAAACAACCATTTTTATTTCGTTTCATTAAATACCCTCTCCATCGGATTGTAATTATTAAACAAGCTTTTATAGTTTTACTAATATAATATAACATAAACCGAATCTTTTTTCAAGGTTGCGGATTTCATTTTCTTATGATATAATCGCATCGAGGTGATTTGAATGAAAATATCGACATCAATAGATTCTGCCGCTTCTTACGTAGGTGAAGAAAAAACACTCGAGCTTCTTTCAAAAGCAGGTTTTGATGCATGGGACTTTTCCATGTTCGAGATGTGTAAATACGATTGGGGCAAAGGAGTGCTTCTTCCTAACAGTCATCCGCTTGCCGGAGACAACTATCTCGCATTTGCAAGAAGACTTAAACAAATAGGACTTGACAACGGCATGGTCTGCAACCAATCTCACGCCCCCTTCCCTACTTGTTGCGACGCTATACGGGCATATTACAAACGTGCGATTGAATGCACCGCAGAAGCAGGCGGTGAAATCTGCATAATCCACCCCGACAACAACAAATCTCCTGAAGAGAATGCTGAAATGTATTTTGAACTTTTAGATTTTGCAAAAGAACACAACGTGAAAATTGCAACCGAAAATATGTGGAACTGGGACAACGAGAAAAACCACTCATGTTTTGCTGCTTGTGCTACACCGGAAAGTTTCAATGCTCATCTTGACGCAGTAAATGATGATTTTTTCGTTGCCTGTCTTGATATCGGCCACGCTGAAATGAAAGGCTCTGACACAAATTCTGTGGAAATGGTGAAAGCTCTCGGTTCCCGACTTAAGGCACTTCACATTCATGATAACGACAAATTGCACGATTCACATCAGATTCCGTTTTCAATGGACATTGACTTTGAGCCTATTGCAAAAGCACTTAAAGAAATAAACTACAAAGGTTATTTCACTCTTGAATGCGGAACTTATCTTAAGGGTTTCAACAAAGACAACGTTTTTGACGGGTTGAAAGATATGGCAAATGCAACAAGAAAATTTGTTGCTATGTATGAAAAATTCTGAATATAAAAAGAAAAACCGCAGTTGAAAACAACTGCGGTTTATTTTTAATTAAGTTATCTTACTGAATCGTAAATTTCGTAGAATTTACCGTAGATATCTGATGCTGCATGACCGCCGATAGATGTAAGACCCCAGCTGTCGCCGAATGAGAGTTCATCATCTTCTGCTTCGTAGTTGAGGCGGAGATATACGAAATCCTGGTCAGCCATAATGTAGCCGAGAGCATCGTTTACAAGGTCGAATACGAGAATCTCGTCGTTTTCATCAGCAATCATTTCGTAAGCGTAACCAAAGGGCATTTCGTCAATGTTGTCTGTGCCGCCAAGAATGAGTTCTGCATAAGTTTCACCGGGGCAAAGGACAATCTTAATATCCTTACCAAGTTCCATGTAACCAACTTCTGTAGAAGCAACGATATTTCCGTCTGCATCTTCATACATTACGTTGTTTGCAAGTGAGAGTTTACCGAATGCTCTGAAAACACCGTTTTCAACAGGAACAAGGAATTCTTCAAGCTTAACATTGAGAATAGGTTCAATTACTTTTTCTTCACCTGCGATACCGCCTTCATACCAGGGAGTATAGCCTTCGCTGTCTTTAGCAAGAGCTTCTCTTTCTTCATCGATGATGCCTGAAGCTTTGATTTCGTCTTCTGTCATGCCGATAGCAAGAAGAATATAACCGATTTCTTCACCGTAACGGATTGTAGAATTTAATCTGTCAAGGTCAAGACCATCGTTTGAATAGTGCTGGTCTTCTGTGTACGTACCAACTGCACCCTGAATGTAGATGAAGTTATAGCCTGCATTATTTACAACTTCTTCGGTATAGAAAACGAAGTCTGATGTAATAATCTGTGTGCCGTAACCTACTGTTTCGGGATGACAACCGAAGTTTGCAAGGATTGTACCCTGTGAACCGTCATCGGGAGTGAACATAATACGATTCATGTCTTCGATCATGCACTGGGGATTTGTACGGTCGCGTACATAATCGCCGATGTCAGTTTTAGCAAAAGTAAGAGTACCCTCTTTCATATTATCAATTGCAACCTTTGCACATGCTGCTGTCTGGTCAGCAATTGTCTGAAGAAGTTTTGTGTCAACGGGATCACAGAGCCAGTCAATGCCGATAATAGCAGAGAAAAGGTTCTGGAAAACATGACCGAATGTGTTTGTATAGATACCCTGAGTATCGATACCGCTATGAACGTGTGTTGCAGAAATGTTGATGCTTGTGATGTTGACATCAGGAAGTGCTTTGAGAACTGCTGCACGGATATTTCTTACATCTTCGTTAGCAAGACCAAGGCAGTCAACTGCTGCAAGAATTGAAATACCTCTGCCTGAACCATCGTCAAGAGCGATAAGTCTTACCTTAAGGTCGTCAGCGCACTCTGAAAGGATAAGGTTGATGTCATATCCGCCTTTGTAATACTTGCCTTCTGCAAAGTCATCAGGAAGGATTGATGCAGATGCATAACCTAAACTCCATTTTGCGCCTTCTGCAGGAGCGTCAATGAACTTATCATTACCTGCAAGGAAATCATCACGTCCATATTCAAATGAGGACGGGTCCTCAATTTTCACAGTAGCAGGAAGAAGTGATGAAATTCCGTCAAGAAGGAAATCAATAAGTGCATTGAGTGTGTCTGAAACAACACTTGCAAAGCCTGCTTTGAATGCTTTGTCGAATGAATCGTCAGCTGCTGAAACAGTCATGGGTGACAGTAACATAACCATACACATGATAACTGAAATAACAGATAACATTTTCTTTTTCATGATAATCACTACCTATCTATAAATTTTGCACATAAATTATATCACCTTTTACCAATAAAAGCAACTATAATTTACAAACTAACAAAAAAGATGCCTATTATCCGAAGATAATAGGCATTTCAAAATTAACTGTTGTATTTTCTTCTGATTTTGAGTGTTGTTGTTTTGGGGAATTCTGTATCACGGATTACTGTTTTACCGATTTTCTTGAATGAAGGCATTTTCTGATTGAATTCCTTCAAGTCATTTTTAAGCATATCTTCAGCATCGGGATACTCTTCCTTATTAAGGAAGAATTCACCAACAATAATATCGTTTTCTTCATAAACAAGAACTTCTTTTACATAGTCAAATCTTACGAGTTTATCTTCAAGTTCTTCAGGTGATACGTTTTTACCGCCTTTTGTAACAATAAGGTTTTTCTTTCTTCCCACATAATAAAGGAAGCCGTCCTCGTCCATTCTGCCGTAGTCACCTGTTTTGAACCATTCACCATCAAACACAGATGCAGTAGCTTGCGGGTCGTTATAGTAACCCATCATTACGTTATCGCCTTTAACACAGATTTCGCCCACACCATCTTCATCAGGGTCTTTGATTTTAACTTCACAACACGGAAGAGGCAAACCGACACTGCCGATTTTGAAGTTTTCACGTCTGTTGCAAGTAACCGCAGGAGAACATTCTGTTGTGCCGTAACCATTAATAATAAGAATGCCTATATCATAGAAGAATTGTTCATGTTTCGGGTCAAGAGCAGCACCGCCGCAAACAATCATGTCAAGATTACCGCCAAGGTTTTCATGAATTGATTTAAAGAGTTTTCTTCTTCTGTCGATACCAAATTTCATAAGGAATCTGCTGATTCTGATACCTTTTTTAAGAATATCTTCTCTGCCTGTCTGTTTTGCAGTTTTCCAGATTTTTTCATAAATTGTTTCAACAGCAAGCGGAACACCGGAGAAGTTGTAGGGCTGATATGCCTTTAAGTCTTTCTGAATATTTTTGATGCTCTGGCAGATATAGCCATATTCAGTAATAAGGTAACACGAGAAAAGAGCTGAAACCCATGAATAAGTGTGGTTAAGAGGCAGGAAACCGATAGCATGACGGCCGCTGAGCACACGACATGATGCCACAGCATCACTTGCTAAATTTTTATGTGAAAGCATAACACCTTTGCTTCTGCCTGTTGTACCTGATGTATAAACAATACAAGCAAGGTCTTCAGGTTTTACTTCTACATCAAGTCCTTGTCTGTTACCTTTATCAAGGCTTTCCTGACCTTTTACATAATATTCTTCAAAATCATCAAGATTGTATTCCTGCATTTTATGCATACCCTCAACGTTATAAATATCGTCAAGGACGTCTCTGAACATTGTTTCATAGAAAATCGCATCGCACTTACAGTCCATAAGCTGTTTTGCAAGGTCATCAGCAAAAAGTTTACTGTCAAGCGGAACTGGCACGTTACCTGTTACGTTTGTTGCATAGTAAGCGATAATCCACTCATAACTATTTTCTGAAAGTATGGCAATTTTCTTGCCGCCTGTCATGCCTGTATCATAAAGATACTGTGAAACAGCACTGATGTCTTTCCAGGTAAGTTCAAAGGTTTTTGTGATTTCCTGTCTGTTTTTGTTATGAAAAATAAACTGCTTATGGTCTTTACCTTTCTCTGTACCATAAAGAATGATATCTTTTATGGTATACAAATCAGGAATATCGGCTATATGTGCTTTCTTTTTCATATTTTCCTCCGCATAAACTAAAAATATTAACAAATTATTTCCACAACAAAGTATATCGCACAAATCGACTTTTAATTTTAAATTTAAGAAATATATTATTTTTAATATTTCTTAAATAAACAT
>JAZSFV010000056.1:0-4463 GCA_045532395.1 Acutalibacteraceae bacterium | reverse complement strand
CTCCGCTTGAAAAACGAAGTCAGTATGTTGCTTGAAATTTAATATTGCCTACCATAGAGGGGCTTTTGTACTGTCCGCACAATTTGGGGCGGTTCAAAATGTTACGGGGTTTTATTTTATTGTTTGATTTTTATAACGTCTATCGGCAATTCATAAACACCATATACCCAACAGTTATTATTGTTAATACTGATATCAACAACAACGGTTTTTCGTCCGGCTTCTTCATTGAAATTTGAAAGATTTACAGTGGCATAAACTGAATCGCCCGTAACCTTACTGATTTCATCTTCAGGACCATAAATTGTTATACCGTTAATTGTCGACGAACCTTCAACTAATCTGATATCATAGCCCTCCGGTTTTCCGGGGAAAGAAATCTGACTTTTACTGATATTGACAGTTTTTGAAGATACATTCGACACTATAACTGTCACAGTAACATCTTCAATATCGTCAGCTACAGTTATATTTGTTGAAATTTCTTCTTTCGAGAAAGTAAATACATTCTTACCTTCCTTTAACTGCGAGAAATCAATAGTACCTATAGTAATCTCCTTCAACGATGAGACTACATCAGAAGCAGCATAAACATTGAGAGTTGGCGGGTCGATTGTATAACTTGTAATATATTTGTTCTGATAATCATCAGGCGTATTTGAGAACTCAACATCTGTTGCAAATTCTGCCTTCTTCATAACCGGAACAACAAGCATCAGAGAAGTTGCGTCCTTAATCTTAACAAAATTAAGCACATTACCATAAGCATCAACCAAATCAACTTTAGACTTAAAGTGAGTTGTTTCTTCTATAACGCCCTTTTCGTCCAGTTCTCTGGGGTCGATTTTCGCATAAATGTTTTCTTTGTCAATCTTGTCAATCTCTGTTGTGGCACCACCTACAAGCACAGTTTTAGGCGACGGCACTGCTCCGCTGCTGTAATAACCTTCAGGAATGAGGCCACTCGGCAATGGTTTTGTTTTCAAGTCAATTTCAATTTCTTTATATATATCAAAGAAAACTGAAATTTCTTCCTGTGAAAGTGAAATAATTTCATAGTCAGCAGACCTGTCATTTTTCACTGCAATTAACTGCAAAGTGTGTGTACCAACACCATTTACTGAATTCAGATTTGCTGTCACTGTAATATCTGTAGGTAATAATTCTTTTTTGTTTATTGCATATCTTTTACCACGTATTGTAACATCGACTTTAAAATCCTTATCTGTAAAAGGCATTAAATCAAGTCTCTCTGCGGTTGTGTTTTCAACACTTATTGTAACAGGTACGTTTTTTATAACATAAGTTGTTTCAGGGCTGAATTCCATCACCACAACTGCCCACAAAATAATAGCTGCAACAAATGAAAAAACAATCAGATACTTATTATTGTAAAAAAGTTTATGAAAACCCTTATCAAAAACTGATTTATTCTTTGACTGAGCATTATTTTTCATCGAACATACCTCCTATTCTGCTCTTGGTAAATTCAATGAATGATTTCATAGTACCATTGGTCTTTTTGGTTTTATCATCAGTAAGCCCCTTGAGAAGAAACTCCTGCAATTCAGCAGAAGTAAGGTTACGCACAAGATTTCCTTTTTCAGCAACTGAAATCACACCTGTTTCTTCACTTGTGATTACAAGAAGCGCATCACTTTGTTCACTCATACCGATAGCGGCTCTGTGTCGTGTGCCGAGTTCTTTATTTACATTGTTACTCTGAGTAAGAGGCAAAATACAACCCGCTGCATAAATTCTGCCTTCACGTACAATAGCCGCACCATCATGAAGCGGAGAATTCGGGAAGAAAATATTTCCGAACATCTGCTCAGTCACAGCAGCATCAATTACTGTGCCTGATTTTACAATTTCACCTAAAAGAGTTTTTCTTTCAAAAACAGTTAATGAACCAACCTTGTTTTTGCTCATGTTTTCTACTGCCTTAACAAAAGATGAAACAACTTCTTTAATGTTTCGTTCATTTATATCTTCATGTCTCTTTGGCAGAATCTTTTTTGTGAAATTTCTGAATCCGTTGCTACCTGCCGCTTCAAGGGCATGTCTTATTTCAGGATTGAACAGAATAATCAGAACAAGAATAAGGTTTGAGAACAATGTTTTGAAGATATATTCACTTGCCTGCATATCAAGGAGCATAATAACACCGAATGCAATGGCAACAAGAATCAAGCCTTTGACAAGTTGAAAGGCTCTTGTATCTCTCAAAAGTTTTATTGCGTTATAAATAATAAACGCAACAAGACAAATGTCTAAAAAGTCCGTAAACTTAAAAGACAAAATTACGTTAAATAATTTTGTGAAAATTTCAGGCATAGATTCTAAAGACATATATAAAACTCCTATGTTAAACGTCATAGTAATATTTTATCATACTTTTTTTGTTTTGGCAATTTGATTTATAAATTTGATTAAAAATTTTATATCATTTTTCGTGTTAAAGGCCGAAACAGAAGCACGCACCGTGCCTGTCGAAACAGTATAATAGTGTTCATGTGCCAGAGGATTACAATGGAATCCTCCCCTGACCGCTATTCCCTTTTCGCTGAGCAATAATGCAGATTTTTCACCTGAAAAATCTCTGATATTGAATGACAATATAGGTGCAAATTTTTCAGGATTATATTTGTTATAAAGCACTACATCATCTGAATTAATTATATTTTTATAAAGATAACCAATTAACTCACTTTCATATTCTCTTATACGTGAAAGTTTCTCTTTTTTTACAAATTCTATTCCTTTACCTAAAGCTAAAATACCAAAAGTGTTTATTGTCCCGCTTTCATATCTGTCAGGTAAAAACTCCGGTTGAATCAGTTTTTTACTCTCACTTCCAGTACCGCCTTCAATCAAGGTGTCAGGCAAGCAATTATCTGCCAGAAGAAGTATACCGGTCCCCGTCGGACCGTACAGGCCTTTATGCCCAGGCATACAAAGACAAGAAATATTATCTCTTTTAATATCTATATCTATTACACCTGCCGCCTGCGCCGCATCAACAATAAGAGGTATATTATATTTTTTTGCTAACTTACCGATTTTTTGTATCGGCAATATATCACCGAAAACATTCGACGCATAAGTGCAAACAATAAAATTTGTATTTCTTTTTATATTCTTTTCAAAACTTTTGATGGTTTTGTCGTCATCATCATACACTTTGGCAATATCAAATGTAAAGTTTTGTTCTTTACATAATTTTTTCAAAGGTCTCGTAACCGAATTATGCTCTAGACACGATGTGACTGCGTGTCCGCCATATTTTGCAAGACCCTTTATTGCGATATTAAGTGCGTGGGTACAGTTTAAGGTAAAAACTACATTTTCTTCACTGTCAGCAGAAAACATTTCGGCAACAGATTCACGTACTTTATAAATCATACGTGCTGTATCATTTCCCATTTTATATCCGCTTCTGCCGGGATTTGCGCCATAATACAAAGGCGCAACACTTAACATTTCTCGCACTGCAAAAGGTTTGGGAAAAGTTGTTGCACTGTTATCAAGATAAATCATTGTGCATCACGCAAAAATCCCGAACCCTGAGTTTTTATATGGTGACCATGCAATATTGTTTCTGCACGTGTTATATCTGCATCTACAGTTACCAGATAGCCACAACTTTCATTTTTGCCGTTATTACTGTTTCGTGTAATCTGTGCTCTTATACCGTTGGCATTGAGCACATCTTTTGCTTTTATGGCATGGGTAACTGAATTCACTTTAATATATGCTTTACCCATTATATCACCTCATTTCATATTATTTCACTATTATAATATGAAATTAGCCGATATTTGTCCTGATTTATTTAATCGATAAGTGCAACAGCATAAGCAGACATTCCGTCGCCTGTGCCTGTAAAACCCATTTTTTCTTCTGTTGTTGCCTTTACGTTGACACAATCAATATCAACACCACAACTTTCGGCAATATTTGCTCTCATTGTGTCAATAAATGGTGCAAGCTTCGGCTTTTGAGCAACAACTGTAGAATCTATATTCACAATCTTATAACCCTTTTCTCTTATTCTTTCAACAACAATTTCAAGAAGTTTTCTGCTGTCTGCATCAAGGAAACGGTCATCATTATCAGGGAAAAGTTTGCCTATATCACCGAGTGCAGCAGCACCAAGGAGAGCATCACTTATTGCGTGAAGAAGCACATCGGCGTCGGAATGTCCGAGTAAGCCCTTTTCATATTCAATCTCAACACCGCCGAGAATTAATTTTCTGTTTTCAGTTAATCTGTGTACATCGTAACCGTGACCGATTCTCATATTTCTCCCTCGATTTCTTTTACTATATTTTTATACTCTTCCCTTGTCATAAAAATGTTCAGCATTTCAACAAGTGAATTTGTTGAAAGCTTCGACGGAAGAGACGCCTTTGATAAAAGTATTTTTCGTTTTTCCGTACAGTTTTCTCTGCCGAAAAATC
>JAZSFV010000040.1:0-9104 GCA_045532395.1 Acutalibacteraceae bacterium | reverse complement strand
CCGTCAACTCGTGACACATATATTCCCTTAGGAAGAATTGTGTGGTCAATTGTAAAACTTGCAATTTTTTTCATTTTTCTTCACCTTTAGTCTTTCATTTTTTCGTAGAGATTTATAACTGCTTTTCTCAAAAATTCGTTTTCTTTTTTCTTCAGTTTCGGGTCGTCAAGCAAAACTTTTTTTGCTTCATTCTGTGCTTCTTTCAGAGTTTGCATATCGTTAAGCAGATTTGCAATTTTCATTTTCGGCAGACCATGCTGACGAGAACCAAAGAAATCACCGGGTCCTCTGAGTTTTAAATCTTCATCGGCAATTTTAAACCCGTCTGATGTTTTGCACATAACATTAAGCCTTGTTTTGGCCTCGTCATTCTGTGCATCGCTTATTAAAATACAGGTGGATTTTTCTTTACCTCTGCCCACTCGACCTCTTAACTGATGAAGCTGGGAAAGGCCAAACATTTCTGCGTTTTCAATTACCATTATTACTGCATTAGGCACGTCAACGCCAACTTCAATTACCGTTGTTGCAATAAGAAGTTGTGTTTTTCCTTCTGCAAAATCTTTCATAACTTCGTCTTTTTCTTTCGGCTTCATTTTGCCATGAAGAAGACCAACTGTATAATCTTTAAACTCGTTATTTTTAAAGTTTTCGTAAATCTGCGTGGCAGATGTAAGTTCACTTTCTTCCGATTCAACAAGCGGACACACAATATATCCTTGCAAGCCCTTATCAAGATGTTTCTTTACATAGTTCATTGCTCTTTCGTGCTTGTTGTAATCAACGTAAAAAGTATCAATTTTCTGTCTGCCCGGCGGCAATTCATCAAGAATAGAAACATCAAGGTCGCCATAAATCATAAGCGCCAATGTTCTCGGAATAGGTGTTGCAGACATAACAAGCAGATGAGGTTCTTCACCTTTTTTTGAAAGATTTCCCCTCTGTGCAACACCGAAACGATGTTGTTCATCTGTTACCGCAAGACCCAAATTATAAAATTCAACATCTTCCTGAATTATCGCATGTGTACCCACAAGCAGATTTATTTCACCGTTTTTAAGTTGTTCTTTTATTTCATCTTTTTGCTTTTTTCTCACAGAGCCTGTAAGCAAAGCAACGTTTATATCTGTATTTTCAAAAAAATTTTTAAGTGTATTATGATGCTGGGTTGCAAGAATCTCCGTCGGCGCCATAAGCGCACTCTGAAATCCGTTTTTCGCCGCATTATAAATTATTGCAGCTGCAACTGCCGTTTTACCTGAGCCGACGTCACCCTGAACAAGTCTGTTCATAGGCACATCTTTTTTCATATCTTCAACTGCTTCTTTGACGGCACGTGACTGTGCACCTGTCATCGTGAAAGGCAGAAAAGAACAGAATTCTTCCGTTTTGTCTTCTGTTATTTTATTTGCAGTCAGTTTTCTTGATCTTTTACGCAGAAGCAAAAGCCCCAACTGCAAAATAAAAAGTTCTTCAAAAATCAGTCTTCTTCTTGCTACCTCAAGGTTTTTTTCTGACTGGGGAAAGTGGATATTTTCATAAGAAAAAACAAGAGATGCCAACTTATGCTCAATTCTTATTGAATCAGGCAGTGTTTCGTGCAGTTCATCTTTAACGCTGTCGATGGCACTTCTTACTGTCTTTTCGATAATTTTGGTAGAAAGAGCCTGAGTTGAGCTGTAAACAGGTCTTATTCTTTCTCCGCCCTCTGAAGATGCAAAAGCAGGATTTGTCATTTCTCTTTTATAGAGATTTCCGCCGATTTTTCCGAAGAAAACATATTCTTCGCCTTCTTTAAGGGCTTCTGCAGCAAAACGATTATTGAAAATTGTAAGGTCCATAACATCCAGACCGTCACAGATTCCCGTTTTGTAAATCGTCATACCTTTCTTTATAAGCGTACCATGAGGAGTATGTGTAACGAAACCTTTAACACAAGTAGTTTCACCCACTACTGTTTCGGAAATTTTCTTGATTTTACTCCAATCCTCGTACATTCTTGGGTAATACTCAAGAATGTCGCCTACAGAGTTAATGCCGAGCTTTGAAAAAAGCTCGGCTCGTTTTTCTCCAACACCTTTTAAATATCTGATATCAGTGCTGATGTCCATCTCTGTCACCAATTACTCAACTGAAATTACGAAACTGTATACAGGCTGACCACCGTTTAAAACAGCAACATCAACTTTGCCTGCTAATTTATTTGAAATAAGTTCTTCAAGTTCGCATGCTTCTTCTTCAGATGAATCTTCACCATAAATAATTGTTACCATTGAAGCATCAATTTTCTTTACAAGGCTCTTTGTAATCTTATAAGCAGCCTTGACCGGTGAATGTTCAATTTCTGTAATTTTGCCGTTTTCAAGGCCAAGGATTTCGCCTTCTTTTACAGCCTTGCCGTCAACCACACTGTCACGTGCGGCAAAAGTTACCTGACCTGTCTGCACTCTGTTTGCTGCGACCATCATATTGTTAAGATTTTCGTTTGAACGCAGACTTTCATCAAAGTTAAGCATTGCAGTAATTCCCTGGGGAATTGTCTTTGTTCTGAGAACATGAACTTTTTTAGATGTGAGCGGAACAACCTGTTCTGCCGCCATAATAATGTTTTTATTATTAGGAAGAATGAACACGTGTTCAGCCGCAGTGATGTTAACTGCTTTTAACAAATCTGCAGTGCTGGGGTTCATTGTTTGACCGCCGCTTACGATGTTGTCCACGCCGATTTCACTGAAAAGCTGAGAAACGCCTTCCCCTGCTGCAACAGCAACAAAACCGAATTTCTTTTCAGGTTCTGCAAGAGGCACGTCTGTTTCCTCTACAACTTCTTCACCTGCGCCCCATTCAGCGTTTGCATGCTGAAGACGCATGTTTTCAATCTTGATATTCATAAGTGAACCAAGCTTAAGTGCCGCCTGAATAGCGTTGCCGGGTTCGTTTGTATGAACATGAACCTTAACGATTTCGTCATCTTCAACCACAACAACACAGTCGCCGATTGATTCAAGATATGCTCTCATTTTAATCGCAGAGCCGTCTTTAAGGTCTTTATTTTTATCAATAATAAATTCTGTGCAATAGCAGAATTTGATGTCAACATTTTCATCGCTCACTGCTCTTGTAACAGCTTCTACGGGTTTTGCACTGTCGCCAAGTAAGGCAATAATTTCTCCGTCGCAGAAAACGCTCTTCATACCTTCAAAGATACAAAGTAAGCCCTGACCGCCTGCGTCAACTACACCTGCAGTTTTAAGAACGGGCAGAATTTCCGGAGTTTTTGCAAGTGATTCATCTGCAAATTCACAAACTTTAACCCAAAGGTCTTCCGGTTCAATAGTATTATCTTTTTCATAAACCTCAGCAATTTTATCTGAAGTTTCGCGGATAACGGTAAGAATTGTACCTTCTGTAGGTTTCATAACTGCGTTATATGCAGACTCTTTACCATTTTTAAGAGCGTTGACAATCACTTCGCTTGTGAAAAGTTCTGCACCTTTTGCACCCTTTGCGATACCTCTGAAAATAAGCGACAGAATAACGCCTGAGTTGCCTCTTGCACCACGAAGCAAAGCAGAAGCAGCTTTATCAAAAACTTCTGTAACAGTTACGTCTTCAGGTAAATGTTTAAGTTCTCTTGCTGCAGCACCGATAGTCATTGACATATTTGTTCCTGTATCACCGTCAGGCACAGGAAAAACGTTCAATGCGTCAACATCTGTTCGAAGATTGTTTATGTTATTTGATGCTGAAATAAACGCATCAACAATTTGTTTTCCTTTAATCATCAGAAAAATTCCCCTCAAAAACTGATTTCATTAATCTTTAAGACCGTCTACAAAAACGTTAACATTGTTAACTTTGATACCGGTCAATTCCTCTACGCTGTAACGAACCTTTTCATCGATGCTCCTGACAACCTCTCTGATGTTGAGACCGAAAGTTACAACTATATGCAAATCAACGGAAATACCATAGTTATCTTTTGTTACAACTACGCCCTGGTCAATATATGAACGCTTGCTGAAAACTTTTGAGCGAATACCTTGCTTAACATTTCCGTCTGACATAGCAACCACGCCAAAACATGAAGTTGCTGCATTGCCGATTAATTTGCGGAAATAGTTCTCACAGATATCAATCTTACCGAGGTGATTTTCTAAAGTAATCATTCCCACCGCTCCTTTTACATTAATTATTATAATTATACTACATTTTAATAATATAATCAAATATAAATTTATTAATTTTTTTAAAAACAGATTTTTTGCTGAAATACCCAATATTATACACTCAATACGTTTGATTTTTATTTATTTATGTGGTAAAATTTCTGTATATCAATATGTTAGGAGTAATAGACATGGGTGTAAAAGAAATTTTGTTAATTATTCTTGGCGTGATTTTGCTTTCAATTGTAATCACCGCCATAAAGGCTGTATTTTTCAGACCTAAAAAAAGTGAATTAGAAAAACCACCTCTTGAGCCTGAAAAAGCAGATGCAGAGCGTGCTGCAAAAAACTTAAGTAAAGCACTTACTTTCAAAACTATAGCACGCACAAACCCTGCAGAGACAGAATGGGAAGAGTTCAGAAAATTCCGCGAATTTCTTGAAGAAGCTTATCCCCTTATTCACAAAAATCTTACAAAAGAAATCATTACTGACGCAAGTCTGATTTTCCACTGGAAAGGTAAAAACAGCGACCTTAAACCGATGGCTCTTCTTTCACACCAGGACGTTGTGCCTGTAACACCCGGCACAGAAGACGACTGGAAACACCCTGCATTCAGCGGACATAACGATGGTGAATTCATCTGGGGCCGAGGTGCTCTTGATATGAAAAACCACCTTATCTGCGTAATGGAAGCAATTGAAACGCTGCTTGAAGAAGGCTATCAGCCTGACAGAGACATTTATCTCTGCTTTGCACATGATGAAGAAGTTAACGACAACGGTCTTTCAGGTGCAGTTGATATTGTTAAAACACTTAAAAGTCGTGGAGTGCATCTTGATAGTGTTCTCGACGAAGGCGGTGCTTTCCTGACCGTTAAAGTCAAAGGAATTATTGACCAGACAATTGCCGGCATCGGCATGGCGGAAAAAGGCTACTCTGACTATCGCATTACTGTACATGCAAAAGGTGGTCATTCTTCACAGCCGCCTGTTCATTCTGCATTAGGTGACCTTGCAGATGTCATTCACGACCTTGAAGCTCATCAGTTCAAAGCAAGACTCATGCCCTTTATGATGGACCTTTTCACGAGCATCGGCAAAAGAGTATGTTACCCTGCAAGACTTGTTACTTGCAATATCCCCATTTTAAAGCCGCTTATTCTTGCAATATGCAAAAAAATTCCGCCTGCAGCTTGTCTTACAAGAACAACCACTGCAGTCACAATGGCTAAAGGAAGCCCTGCTTCCAACGTGCTTCCCCAGAGTGCATCCTGTACAGTTAACTTCCGTCAGATGCCAGGCACAAGCGTTAAAGACGTTGAAAATCATATCCGTAAAGTTGTAAGAAACAAAAACATTGACATCGAACTTCTGGGTTGCAAAGAAGTTTCACAGTTTGCAACTAAAGATTCTCAGGCTTATCGCGCTCTCGATGAAATCTGCACACGCACAGACCCGAAAAAGAACTTTGTAGCACCTTTCCTTGTTATGGGTAGCACTGATGCTTACCATTACGGCGAAATTTGTGATAACGTGCTTCGTTTCTCACCTTTCAGAGTCAGTGCAGAATTGCTTACACGTACACACGCAACAAATGAATGTTGCCCCGTTGATACACTTGAAGAGGCAGTTGCATTCTTCAAAAGATACGTTAAGCTTGCATCGAAAGAGAAGGAGGAAAGATAGTTGTTTATCCGTCTTTCTGAATGTCTTACAAATCAAACCGGCTCCTACTCTGCGCCATTCTTATGGATGCACGGAGAGAATAAAGCCCGCATCAAAGATGAACTTGAAAAAATCCGCGATTCTTCCATAAAAACCATTTGCCTTGAATCACGAACTCACGAAGACTTTGGTGAAAAGAAATGGTTTGATGATGTGCGTTTCATATTGGATTTCTGTAAAGAAAACGATATGAAGGTATGGATTCTTGACGACAAGCATTTCCCCACAGGCTATGCAAATGGCGTTGTTCGAAAACATCCTGAACTTCTCCCCTGGGAAATCAAAAGTGAATATATCGACGTACCCGGACCTGTTAAAGACGGCTGTCTTCGAACTGATTTCTGGCTTATAGAAGGCACAGAAATACTTGCGGCAGTTGCCTGCAGACATGTACCTGACACTCTGATTTATGACGAGGCAATTGACATTTCGGCAGGTCTTGAAGACGGTAGAATTTATTTTGATTTACCTGAAGGAATGTGGAGAATCTGTCTGCTTGTCAAAACCCGTTTCGGTTTCTCTGAACATTATGCAAAATATATAGATATGCTCAATCCTGCATCAACTCAGCTTATGATCGACGCAGTATACGAGCCTCACTATGAAAATCTCAAAGAGTATTTCGGAAATGTTTTTCTCGGCTTTTTCTCGGATGAACCCTGTTTCGGCAATTTCTCCCGATTCGGTTTCACATCAGAATTAGGTGTTGAAAACCACCATCTGCCATGGAGAGAAAATATTTACGACAGGCTTAAATCTTTCTACGGAGAAGATACATTCAAAATGTTCCCCTGCATCTGGCTTTCATTTACTGACGGCAGAGAAAAAGATTTCCGCGTGCGTTACATGGACGCAATAACATATGAATACAGCCATAACTTCTGTAAAAAGCTTGCTGACTGGTGTAGCGACCATGGCGTTGAATATATCGGCCATGTAATTGAAGACAACAACACTCACTACCATACCGCATGCGGTTCAGGTCATTATTTCCGCGCATTGAGATATCAGCATATGTCCGGTATTGACGTTGTACTTCATCAGATTCTGCCGGGAATCAACGGCGTTGACAACCGTGGCGAAGTCTGCTACAGAGTTATGAATAATAAATTTTTCATTTATGTTCTTGCCAAGTTGGCTGCTTCACAGGCTAATCTCGATGAGCACAAAAAAGGTCGTGCTATGTGCGAAATTTTCGGTGCTTATGGCTGGGCAGAAGGCAGTAAAATGATGAAATATCTTCTTGACCATATGTTGGTAAGAGGAATTAATTATTTTGTTCCCCACGCATTTTCATTAAAACCTGACGACGATGATTGCCCTCCCCATTTTTACGCAGGAGGCAGAAATCCTGAATACAGATATTTCAGATTACTTATGGAGTATCTTGACAGATGCTGTCATCTGACTGCTTCTTCAAAACCAAAACCTGTGTGTTCACTTCTTTTTGATGCTGAATCACGTTGGTCAGGTTGTGATTTTGTTTATATGGAGGATATCGCAAAAGTTCTCTATGATAACCATATAGACTATGAAATTGTGCCTCTTGAACAGTTGAACGATGCAAATACTGATATTATCATTGCACCTGAAGCTGGTTATAAAGCAGATGAACTCAGAAATCTCTGTGAAAAAGAAATTATATTTATTTCGGAAAAATTCACTCCCCTGAATCTTGTGAAAGAATTGAAAAAGAGAAACCTTAATGATATTACTCTGAAGGATAATCTTCCTTTGCTTCGCTATAGGAGATATGTGAATAAATGCGTAAATATTTATCATTTTTCAAATGAAGATATTAATAACAGGATAGAGACAGAAATTGAACTCAAAGATTTTAACGGCGGAGATTATATTGAATATGATGCACTTAACAACATTTCTTCAATAAAATTTGCCGACAAAAAAATAAAACTCACGCTCGAGCCTTACAATTCTGTGTTTGTTATTACAGGACTGATTGAAGAATTCCCGCCCATTAAAACTAAAAATAAGTTTATTGAGAAAATTATACCAATTGATACCGAATATAAAATCAGTCTTGCAGAAACCTGGGGAAAATTTGATTTTCTTACTGAAACAAAAGAATTATTCAATATTAGCAAAGTTGAGAAACTGAAAAATTTTGCGGGACACGTTAAATATGAAACCGTTCTTGAAATAAGAGAAGACGGAGAATATGAACTTCATCTTGGCTATGTAGGCGAAATTGCTGAAATCAGGTTAGCAGATAAAGAATATTCTGCCAAAATCTGTCCACCGTATAATTTCCATTTGGGAGAAATGAAGTGTGGGAAATATCCACTGGAAATTATCACCACAAGCCATTGCGGATACAGAGAACGCGACAAATTTTCACGTTTTCTTATGATGGAACCAACAGGCCTCATAGGCCCGGTCAGATTAATTAAATATTCAACAAATTAATATTCCACCTGAAAAGAGAGAGGTTATAAAACCTCTCTCTTTCCATTTTCTTACACATAAAAAGAAAAAACGAGCATCAAGATGATGCTCGTTGATTTCTTATTATTTCACTGAATTATTCAGCCTTTTTTCTTGTGCAAACGAATGCGCCTGCTGCTGCAACTGCAAGAACTGCAAATGCTGCTGCTGATGAAGCATGACCTGTTTCAACGAACTCTGAGGGAGCTGTTGTTGTAGGAGCTGCTGTTGTTGTTTCGGGCACATACATGTTTACGAAGAAGTTAGCAAGTTTGCTTTCAGCAAGTTTTTCAATGATAGGAGCCTTGTCAATGCCGAGCTCTTCAAGTCTTGTGAGAATGTTGTCGATAAGACCAGCAACTTCTGCTGATTCTACAACTTCAACTTTTTCAAGGTCGTATTCATCGATTGCTGCCATAACGATTTCTCTTACGTCTTCAAGGTCTGCACCTGTAAGTTCGCTGATAGCTGTGATAACATAATCAGCTGCTTCGTCGAATGCTACTGTATCAACGTCTGTAAGAAGGTCGCCGAATGCATCTGCAAGAAGGTCACCGTTAACGTCGATAGCTTCTTTAATATCTTCGATGTTTGCATCACCTGCTGCGTCAACGATTTCGTCAACTACGCTGCTGAGTTCTTCAGTATTGATTGCTGCTGTTTCTTCTGCTGCAAAAGCCATTACTGAGAAAGCAACGCACATAACAACTGCAATAAGGAGACTAAGTACTTTTTTCATTTCACTACATTCCTTTCAAAAATG
>JAZSFV010000173.1:0-7371 GCA_045532395.1 Acutalibacteraceae bacterium | reverse complement strand
AATTTTCTTCTGCAGAAACTGACAAACAAAAACATGAAAAAGCCATTATTAAAGCAAGAAATAATGATAAAAGTTTTTTCATGAAAATCACCCTTTTCCAAAAAATCAATCAAGGAAATCTTTAAGTTTTTTACTTCTGCTGGGGTGGCGGAGTTTTCTTAATGCTTTTGCTTCAATCTGACGGATTCTTTCACGTGTAACGTCAAATTCCTGACCAACTTCTTCAAGTGTTCTGGGATGACCGTCGTCAAGACCGAAGCGAAGTCTTAAAACTTTTGCTTCTCTGGGAGTAAGAGTTTTCAAAACTGCTGCAAGCTGCTCTTTAAGAAGAAGCATTGATGCAGCATCCTGCGGTGCAAGAGCATCTTCGTCGGGAATAAAGTCGCCAAGATGGCTGTCTTCTTCTTCACCGATAGGTGTTTCGAGAGAAACGGGCTCCTGAGCAACTCTGAGAATTTCACGCACCTTATCAACGGGAAGGTTGATTTTTTCTGCAATTTCTTCTGCTGAGGGGTCGCGTCCGTTTTCGTGAAGAAGCTGACTGTTTGTCTTTTTAACTTTGTTGATTGTTTCAACCATGTGAACGGGAATTCTGATTGTTCTTGCCTGGTCAGCAATCGCTCTTGTGATTGCCTGACGAATCCACCATGTAGCATAAGTTGAGAATTTGAAGCCTTTTGTATAGTCGAATTTATCAACTGCTTTGATAAGACCAAGGTTACCTTCCTGAATAAGGTCTAAAAACTGCATGCCTCTGCCCACATATCTTTTTGCAATACTTACAACAAGACGAAGGTTTGCCTCTGCAAGTCTTTTCTTTGCCCTGGGGTCGTCTTCTGCAATACGGATAGCAAGGTCGATTTCTTCTTCGGGAGTAAGAAGAGGCACACGACCGATTTCTTTAAGATAAACTTTAACGTGGTCTTCCATAGCGGCATTTTTGGGGTCGCTGCCAACTACGCCGAGGTCAAGGTTTTTAGTTAAATCCTCTTCAAAATTGAGAACGTCAAGGTTTACATCTTCAAGGTCGTCGATGATTTCGATGTTCTGGTTTTCGATTGAATCATAGAAATTTTCAAGTTCTTCAATGCTCAGGTTAAGATCAATAAGAGCAATGTCGATTTCCTGAGTTGAGAGTTTACCTGTTGTTTTACCCTTTTCAAGAAGAACTCTCAATGAAGATTTCTTTTCAGATGTTGTTACTACTTCGTTATTGTTTTCCATGTTTTTCTCCTCCACATTATGTATAAACTATTTCTTAATATTTTTAAACATATTGGCAAAGTCTTCATCAGACATTGCAGATACGTCATTTACTGATTTTTTATTTTTTGCACCTTTGAGCATTTCTATACACTCAGCGCATTCTTCCAGAGTATCGCTGACTTCACTGAAAATATCAGAAAGATAAGCAATTCTTCCCATTTCATCTGCGGTGAATTTATCCCTGAAAGAATAAAGTTCCAGCGGTCTTCCGTTCTGAAGCAAATCAATCAGAACTTCAAGCACTCGTCTGTTGAAAGACGTAAAGAATAAATCCGTCGTCAGGTCGTCTTTCAGTTTTCTGTAAAAATCAGGATTTCTGAAAAGCGTTGTGAGAATAATTTCTTCTGCTTTTGCTTCTCTCGGGAAATTCTTTTTATCAGGGTTTATTTTGTCATCCTGACCGCTTGATAAGCTCTTTGCCTTGTCAAACATTTCCTTTTTTTCTTTTTTTCTGACAGCAGAAAGATTTCTCTTTATCTCCTGCCGTATTGCATCGGCAGGCACTTCTGTCATTGAAGCAAGCTTAAGGCAATATGTTTCTCTCTCAATAGGGCTTGATAGTCCTGCAAGGAATGTTGCCGCTTCTTTAAGGAAACTCATTTTACCGTCGGAAACGCTTATATCGTATTTTTCGCCGATTTTAATCAGGTTGAACTCTATATCGTTTTCCGCACCGTCAAGAAGCGACTGAAACCGCTCTTTACCATGCTTTTTGATTATTTCGTCAGGGTCTTTACCGCCGCGAAGCTGCAAAACTCTCACCTTAAGTCCTGAATCAGAAAAAATCTGCATAGCACGTTTTGTTGCTTTCTGTCCCGCTTCGTCAGAGTCGTAGGACAGTACAACTTCGTCAGTATATCTTTTCATAAGTCTTGCCTGCTCCTGCGTCAGAGCAGTACCGAGACATGCGACCGCATTTGTAAAACCTGCCTGATGCAAGGCGATAACGTCCATATACCCTTCAGCCACAATAAGAAAATCTTTCTTTGAATTTTTCGCATAGTTCATCGCAAAAACTTCGTGGCTTTTTTTGTAAACAAGTGTGTCTGCAGTGTTTACATATTTCGGCTTTGAATCGTCAAGCACTCGTCCGCCGAAGCCGATAACGTTTCCTCTGATGTCAATAATAGGTGTCATCATTCTGTTTCTGAAGTTATCGTAAAATCTTTCGCCGTTTTTTGTGCTTTTCTTCACAAGGTCTGCTTCATAAAGTTCATTCACGCTGAAGCCTTTTGAACGCATGTGTTTTATCAGAGAATCCCATGAATCGGGAGCGTAGCCAAGACCGAAATGCTTTATGGTCTGTGGCGTAAGCCCTCTGTTTAAAAAATAATTCAGGGCATGTTTGTTCTTTTCATCAAGAAGACAGGAATAGAAAAACCTTGCCGCTTCTCTGTTTGCCGCTAAAATTCTGTTTTTCTTCTGGTGAAGACTGTCGTCATAATTATCTTCTGGAAGTGAAAGTCCTGCACGGTCTGCAAGAAATTTTACCGCTTCAACATAGTCGAGATTTTCGATTTTCATGGTAAATGTTATTGCATCTCCGCCTGCTCCGCAACCGAAGCAATAAAAAGACTGCGTATCTTCATAAACCATAAACGAGGGAGTTTTCTCATTATGGAAAGGACACAAGCCTTTGTGCGTCCTGCCTTGTCGTCTTGAATCAAGTGACACATATGACGAAACAAGGTCTGTTATATCCGTACGCATTTTAAGTTCTGACAAAAACTCATCATTAATCGCCATAGTTCACTCTCCTTTTTATAAATTAAGCCACGATTTCGGCACAAATAAATTATCAAATACGCTTACGGCATATCTGTCAGTCATTCCGGCAATATAGTCCGTAACCGTCCGCTCAATGCCTTCGTTTTCAACCGCTTTTCTTATTTCAGGGGACAGCTTGTCCGGATGTTTGCAATAAAAATTATAAAGCCATTGAATCATATCTATCGCTTTATATTCTTCTCCTTTGCAAACGGGGTTTGTATAAACATTCCTGAACATAAAATCGTGCAATTCATCAAATGCACCTTTGATTTCACTTTCAAGAACAATATCGTCTTTACTGTTTGTAATTGCAGACATTACAAGGGTGTTGATTCTCTTTGACTTACTGTAGCCGAGAACATCCTTTATTTCTTTCGGGATATCGTTTTCGCTCATAACCCCTGCTCTTTCGGCATCGTCAATATCGTGGTTAAGATAAGCCACTCTGTCTGCAAGGCGTACAAGTCTTCCTTCAAGTGTGAAAGCCTGCTCGCCTTTTGTGTGGCAGGCAATTCCGTTTAAAACTTCTTCTGTCAAGTTAAGCCCTGCTCCGCCTTTTTCAAGAACTTCGGCAACTCTCACACTTTGTATATAGTGCTTGAAGCCGAAAGGTGTTATCGCGTCAAGCGCTCTTTCGCCTGCATGTCCGAAAGGAGTATGTCCTAAATCGTGACCCAGTGCAATTGCTTCAGTCAGGTCTTCATTAAGCCTTAAAGCTCTTGCCATGGTGCGTGCAATCTGCGCTACTTCAAGAGTATGTGTAAGACGTGTTCTGTAATAGTCGCCCTCAGGAGATAAGAAAACCTGGGTTTTATGCTTGAGCCTGCGGAAAGAAGAACAATGAATTATTCTGTCGCGGTCACGCTGAAACTCTGTTCTCACCGGGCATGGTGTTTCTTCTTTCTTTCTGCCCTTTGTTTCGTCTGAAAAAGCTGCATACTCCGACAAAGTCTGATGTTCAATTTCAATTGTTCTCTCTCTTATTGTTTTTTCCATGCACATCACCCCTTTACTTTTATATACAACCTTTTTTTCCTTTTTCCCCTGTAAAAATCAAATTTTTTTACATTGCACAGAAAATTTCTCCTGTTTTTTCGCATCTGAACTTTCCGTTGCTGACATCTATAAGGCTTTCGTTGAATTTTTCTAAGTTTCCGTCGGCAATCCTGAAAGTGATTTTTACATCATCTTCAAAAACTGTGTCGTCAATTACTCCCCCTGCTTCGCAGATGAGAGTGGGCATTTTGCCGTAGAAAGAGTAATCACATTTAGTCTTTGCGATTGCACAAAGCTGCATTGTGACAACCTTGCCTGCTTCAAGGGCAATTGAAGCCGTATGGGAATAAGCTCTCACAAGACCGCCTGCACCTAAAAGAGTGCCGCCGAAATATCTTGTTGCAACAACTGCCACATCAACAACCTCTGCCTTAAGAAGCACATCAAGCACAGGAATGCCTGCAGTGCCCTGGGGTTCGCCGTCGTCACTGTAGCGTCTTGTCATCATATCGCGAAGAACATAGGCATAAACGTTATGTGTTGCGTCCCAGTGCTTCTGTTTTATTGAATTTATAAATTCCATAGCTTCGTCAACTGTTTTGACGGGCTTGACGTAGCCGATGAATTTTGATTTTTTCTCCACAAATTCATCAGATGCTTCCAAAGAAACTGTTTTATAACTATCCATAGATAAAACCCTTTCTGTCATACAACACAGAAAAGGCAGACAACTTTCTTCAAAATTGTCTGCCGTTATCTTCTGTTAAAATTATGCCCAAAAGCAATTATTTGTCAAGATTGAAACGCTTCTTAAATCTGTCTACACGTCCGCCTGTATCAACAAGTTTCTGTTTTCCTGTAAAGAACGGATGACAGTTTGAACAAATATCAACATGCATATCTGCTTTTGTTGAGCAAGTCTTGTATACTGTACCACAAGCACATTTTACTTCAGTTTCCTGATAGTTGGGATGAAGTCCTTCCTTCATTTTTGTCACCTCTTTCATAAAGTAGCAATATAACAGATGTCATTTTATCACAAACAAAAATAAATTGCAACTGTTTTTTGAAAAAAATTTATATTTTGACAGTTGTTTCAAGACTGAAGGAATAAAGCAGTGTTTCTTTAACGTTTTTGCCCAAACATTCCCTTACTGCCTTCTCATAAATCTTAAGCTGCCCTTCATATCTTTGCCGTAACTGTTCGGGGTCTGATACTCTGTCTGTTTTGTAGTCAACGATAACTATTTCACCGTCTTCTTCAAATGCGCAGTCGAGAATACCTTGCACTATCACCTTTTCACCTCTGTATCTTTCGGGCAAAGTGTCGTCAAATTCCAAAGGAGACATTCCGATGATAAACTTTTTCTCTCTGTAGACTTTTTCTGATGCAGAAATACGGCTGAATAAATCAGAACTGAAAAACGCATCAAGTTTCTTTCTGTCAAGGCTGCTTGCCTGAATATCAGTAAGGAAACCACGCGACATAAGCCTTTCAATTTCCGCTTCCATATTTTCCTTTGCATTTCTGTAGTCAGAAAACTGCATAAACAGATGCATTGCCGTGCCTCTGCCTGCTGCGGAAAGTGAAGTCTTGTTCATGAATGCAGGTCTGTCGGAAGCAAAAAACTCACGGTTTATAGTTTCTTTGAAAGCAGTTGACGCACCACGTTTTGCAAGCACACCCGTCAAATCTGCATATCCGTAAACGTAGCCTGACAACTCTTCTATCTTTTCAAGATATTCTTTATCAACAGTATTTTCTGCAATTTCTTCAATTATTTCTTCCGCATTTTCCGGCAAAGAATCTATGATTCTGATAGCAAGGGGGAAATCTGCTTTTATTTTTTTCACATCTATTCCGCCTGCTTTTATACGCAAATCAACTGCGTCAGGGTGTCTTATAACGGCCAGAAGCAACCAGTCGAGATAATTTGATGCATATCTTACCGCAACGGGAAGCGCCTTTGCTCCAAAAGATGAAACCGCAGTTTTCTGCATGGTTTTTGATATATTTTCAACTGAGCCTACAATAATCAGTTTTTCTTTTGCTCTTGTAAGTGCAACATAAAGCACTCGCATATTTTCTGACAAGTCAGTTTTTTCTTTTTCAACTAAAGTTGCAGTTCGGCTTAAGGTTTCGTATTTTATCATACGTTTCGGGTCAATTCCTATAAGACCTACGCCGCATTGCTGATGAGAAAGCAAATCGTTTAACTTCCACTGTGTGTTGAAGCTATCTTCCGCCTGCGCCACGAAGCATACAGGAAACTCAAGTCCTTTACTTCTGTGGATTGTCATTAATTTAACTGCGTTTTCGTTTCCTGAAGCATCGCTTGAGGCTTTTATTTCAGATGTTTTCTCCAGCTTTTCAACCTGCCTTACGAAGCCCGACAAGGCAATATCGTTTTCCTGTGAAAAGTTTTCTGCAAAGGTTCTGAAAATATCAAGGTTTTCTTTTCTTCTTGCGCCTCTGTCGAGAGATGCCACAATTGCCTTGTAGCCCGTTTTATCAAGAACATATCTTACAAGCTCGCCCGGCGACATAGTCTGGGAAACAAGGCGGTAAGAAGAAAGTGTATCAAGGAAACTTCTGCACTTGACGTTTCCGTTTTCCGCTTCGGTTTTAACCGCATTATAAAAACTTCCGCTTTTGTTTTCAAGCCTTATATCTGCAAGCTCATCTGCAGTAAAGCCGAATATGGGCGACATCATTGTGGCTAAAAGAGGCACATCTCTTACAGGGTTATCGATTACTTTTATAAGAGAAAAAATTGTCCTTACTTCTTCTGTTTCAAAAAGGTTTTCGCTTTCGTCTGCATAGGCGTTTACTCCGTTTTCATTAAGAAGCTGAACAAAAAGCGGGATATATTTTTTTCTTCTCAGAAGAATTGCCATATCTCCGAAATCAAATTTTCCGCTTTCTTTTATTTTCTTTATTTCACTTGCAATATGAAGAATCTGGACAGTTATTGCGTCCATATCTTCAAAGTTATCTTCTTCAATCAGATGAACTTCGCAGGAAATATCTTCTGTTTCTTCAAACTTTCCGCCTGCTTTAAGAGACTCTCTTTCGTTATAGTCAATTTCCCCTACTTCTTCTGACATAAGATGGGTAAAAATGAAGTTTACAAAATCAGTAATTTCCTTACGGCTTCTGAAGTTTTTATCAAGGGTTATTGTTGCGGGAAAGGACGGGTTTTCCCTGTCGTAATCTGTGAACGATTTTCTTTTTTCAAGGAAAAGCTGAGGCATAGCTTTTCTGAAGCTGTAAATGCTCTGCTTTACGTCACCTACGAAAAACAGGTTTTCCCCGTTACGTGAAATTGATTTAAAAAC
>JAZSFV010000128.1:0-2608 GCA_045532395.1 Acutalibacteraceae bacterium | reverse complement strand
ACACCTGAAACGATGCTTGCAATTTTTTCAGGAATATTTTTACCGCAAGCAATATAGTCAAGGAAGAACAAGGGTTTTGCACCGCAGCAGATAATATCGTTTACGCACATAGCAACGCAGTCGATACCTACTGTGTCATGTTTATCCATGATAAAAGCAAGTTTTAATTTTGTACCAACACCGTCAGTACCACTAACAAGTACGGGACGTGTAATACCAGTCAAATCAAGTTCAAAAAGTCCGCCGAAACCGCCGATATCAGATGCGGCGCCTTTAGTAATTGTTCTTGCAATGTGCTGTTTCATGAGTTCAACTGCTTTGTAACCGGCAGTAATGTCAACACCTGCTGATGCGTAGCTGTCAGATCTAGAATTGTTCACAGTCAATCTTCCTTTCAATATTAAAAATAATTAATTTATTTATTATTCTTTACCGTTCCAGCAGTAAGTACAAATCTTACATGCAGGTAAGCCGATAGATTTAATTACGCCCTCAAGGGACTGATAATCAAGTGATGAAAAATGAAGTTTTTCACAGATGGCTTTACGCATTTTTTTACCTCTTTCTGTGGTGCCGTCAATATATTCATCAATATATTTAACGCCATCTTCACCTTCAAGTTCCATGATTGTCTGCCTTGCGATAAGCTCCATTTCAGATGTACTGCGTGAGAAGTTGAGATACTTACAACTGTACATAATGGGAGGACAAGCAGAACGTATATGAACTTCCTTTGCACCGTTTTCATAAAGGAATTCAACGGTTTCGCGAAGCTGAGTACCGCGTACGATACTGTCGTCAACGAAAAGAAGTTTCTTATTTTCAATAAGTTCATGAACGGGAACAAGTTTCATTTTTGCAACCTTGTTACGTTCATTTTGGTTAGCGGGCATGAAACTTCTCGGCCATGTTGGTGTGTATTTTATAAATGGTCTTGCAAAATCTGCACTGCTTACGTTTGCATAACCGATTGCATGAGGAGTACCTGAATCCGGAATACCTGCAACGTAGTCAAGGTCCTGAGCTATACCATTATTTTTATCTGTTTCAGCCATGATTGCACCGTTACGGCAACGCATAGCTTCAACATTCACACCTTCGTAAGTAGATGTCGGATAACCGTAATATGTCCAGAGAAACGCACAGATTTTCATTTCTTCCCCTGCCTCGGACAAAACTTCAATTTTGTCTTTGGTGATAGAAACGATTTCACCGGGACCTAATTCTTTTTCAAAAGCGTAACCTAATTTATCATAAGCAAAGCTTTCGAAAGTTACACAATAACCATCATCATCTTTACCGATAATAACAGGAATTCTACCCATTTTATCTCTTGCGGCGATAATTTTATCGCCTTCAAGAAGAATGATAATTGACATTGAGCCATCAATAACTTCCTGCACAAATTTAATACCCTCTACAAAACTTGGTTTTGTACTGATTAACGCCGCAACAAGTTCTGTTGAGTTTATTTTACCGCCTGTCATTGCAGTAAAGTGACCGCCGTCACACAAATATTTTTCAACTAATTCTTCTGCGTTATTAACTGTGCCGACGTTACAGATTGCATAGACACCAAGTTTAGAACGCATGAGCAAAGGCTGCGGGTCATTATCACTTATGCAACCGATGCATGATTTACCTTTCATTTCCTCAGTTATTCCTTCAAACTTTGTTCTGAAAGGAGAATTTTCTATATTATGGATTTCACGTTGAAGACCGATTTTTTCATCATACGCTGCCATACCGCCACGTCTTGTGCCAAGATGTGAATGGTAGTCAACGCCGAAAAAAACGTCAATAACGCAATCTCTGCTTGATACTGCGCCAAAAAAGCCGCCCATTTACATCACCTTATTTTGAGTATTTTGCTGAAATAGCAGCATCCTTTTTAAGAACTGTTTCTGCGCCTTCTTTTCTCATTTTATCGAGTTTGTCAGCAAGTTCTGAATCAGTTACTGCAAGGATTTCGATCGCAAGAAGTGCTGCATTTGCTGCACCGTTGATTGCTACTGTTGCAACAGGGATACCTGTAGGCATCTGAACAGTTGAGAGAAGAGCGTCCATACCATCAAGGTTTGTGCTCTTTACAGGAATACCGATTACAGGTAACGTTGTGTTTGCTGCAATAGCACCTGCAAGGTGAGCTGCCATGCCTGCAGCGGCAATAATTACACCAAAGCCGTTTTCTCTTGCTGTTTCTGAAAATACTTTTGCTTCAACAGGTGTTCTGTGAGCAGAGAAGACATGAACTTCAAAATCTATTCCGAACTCTTCGAGTTTGGCAATACCTTTTTCAATAACGGGTAAATCGCTGTCACTTCCCATTATGATAGCAACTTTTTTCATATAATTTCCTCCTAAAAAACAGATAAAGGCAATTCTTTCCCACGTTTGATGAAAATAGAACTGCCCAGACGGTCGACAAATTTAAGTTTTTTCACTCCCTCGGTGTTAATATCACCTGTTCCGTCAGTTGTGAAAAACGCATATTAACCTGATAAGATAATTATACATTTTGCCGAATAGATAGTCAACAGTTTTACTTACAAAAAAACCAAAATTTTAAATGTATTTTTTAGTTATTACTTTGCCTGACTTTCACAAT
>JAZSFV010000276.1:0-1873 GCA_045532395.1 Acutalibacteraceae bacterium | reverse complement strand
TCTTGAATTGATTTCTTCAATTGAAGAATCAGCGGTTGATTTTCTTACTCTTGCGTCTGCAAGGTCTCTTGAAAGAACGTCGATTTTTTCAGTAAGAACAAGGATTTCGTCAGTAAATGTTTCGTTTTCGTTCTGGATTTTATAAAGGCGTTCTTTTGTTTCATCAAGCTCTTTTTTCTTGTCTTCGATTTTCTTTGTGATTTCAAGAATTGCGTTTTCTTCTTCAGTAATTCTCAGAACTACGTCTTCTTTTGAGCTTGTGAGAGCATCAATATCTCTGTTTAAACGGTCGATAGTTTCGTTGTTATGTTCAATTGAGTTTTCTTCAACTGCAGCGTCTGAATCAAGGTGAGCCACCTGCTCTTCAAGGGCTTCGTTGCTTCTGTGGATAAAGTCTACAGAAACGGCAATACCCTGGCTTTTTGCAGTCAATGCTTCAAGCTCTTCTTCAATTGCAGAAAGTTCTTTTTCAGTATCTTCATACTGTGCAGTTGCAACCACAAGCTTTTCTTCCTGCTCTTTGAGAAGATTTCTTGACCTTTCGATTGTGTGAAGCCACAAGCCGATTTCAAGCTCTTTCTTTTCATCGGCAAGCAAAAGGAATTTCTTTGCTTTTTCGCTCTGTGTCTTTAAAGGTCCTACTCGGCTTTCAAGCTCAGAGAGAATATCGCGCAGACGTACAAGGTTTTCTTCTGCCTGGTCAAGCTTTCTGTTGGCATCTGTTCTTCTGTATCTGTAATGAGAGATACCTGCCGCTTCTTCAAGCATTTCACGACGTTGTGAAGATTTTGAAGAAACCAAATCTGCAATTCTGCCCTGGCTGACCATAGAATAGCCGTCACGGCCGAGACCTGTGTCCATGAAAAGCTCGTTGATATCGCGAAGTCTTACGCCCTCGCCGTTTAAAAGATATTCACTTTCGCCTGAACGGTAGTAGCGTCTTGTGACTGCCACTTCGTCGTCATCAAAATTCAGGCTTCTGTCGGAGTTGTCAAGGCGCAGAGTGACCTCGGCAAAGCCGTGGGCTTTTCTGCCCGTAGCATTACCGCTGAAAACAACGTCTTCCATTTTAGAACCACGAAGGCTCTTTGAAGACTGCTCGCCGAGAACCCATCTTACGGCATCGGAAATGTTACTTTTACCTGAACCGTTAGGGCCAACAACGCCTGTTATACCTTTTTCGAGTTTTAAAACTGTTTTATCGGGGAATGATTTAAAGCCTTGCATTTCAAGGGATTTTAAAAACATAAATTCACTTCCTCACAGTATATTTTTTAAGTTCTTTATCTTCAATGAATTTTACCTTGTAGCCTTTTTCTTCAAGGTAAAGTTTGTTTTTCTTTTTCTGCCCTATACATTGGGAGAGAGAGCCTTGCGGAATAAAAATTTCAATTTCGCATGGAGAAATGTTTTCAATCTCTGATGTAATTTTCTTCATGTAAATTTCGCTTTCGCAAAGTTCTTTAAAAGCAGGGTGATAGGCTCCTGCGACGTAACCTTCTTCTACATTTCCGCCTGAATGGAGCCCTGTACGGATTACGGCAATATTATTTTCTTCAAACATTAAAAGAAGCTCTGCACATAAATTTACAGTTTCTTCTAAACTCATTACCTTATATTCGCCCTCAAGATATTTTTTCTCCAGCAAAGTATTTTCAAGTACGATTGTAGGGTAAATCCTGACGGTATCAGGTTTAAGTGAAATAATTTTCTGAGCAGTGAGAATATCTTTCTCGTAATCAGAGCCGTAAAGACCTGTCATCATCTGAAGCCCTACTTCAAAGCCGAAGTTCCGTAAAACTTTGACGGCTTTTTCCACGTCTTCGGGAGTGTGACCGCGTAAATTTTTAACAAGCACATCTTCAACCATGCT
>JAZSFV010000203.1:0-2306 GCA_045532395.1 Acutalibacteraceae bacterium | reverse complement strand
AAAGAAGAATTATCGTCTTTTGAGCATTCGCATTCGTCTTCATCTTTTGAAAGAGCTTCTCTTATCATGTTTGCGCCTATAAGTGCCAGAAGAACAAAAGCAATCCAATGGTCAAAGGCTTCAACATATTGCTTGAACTGTTTGCCCACAAGATATCCGATTAAAGGCATAGCACCCTGAAAAAAGCCGAAGTAAAGACCTGTAATTGCCATGTGCTTTATTCCTGCTTTTTGCACTGAAAGACCTTTGCATATTGCAACTGCAAAAGCGTCCATTGCAAGCCCTACTGCCGTTAAAAACAATACATATAAAGACATAAATTAACCCTCCTTACGTGCAGAAGAAATTCTATCATAAGGAGGGTTGTCTTGTCAATCGGAATTTGCAATTTACCTGTGACAAATTTTGCCGTTTCGTTGCTTTCCCGAACTTCAGAAATGTTTTTTGGAAATTATGAAAGACCTACTGTGTTTCCGTTTTCGTCGATGTCGATAATCATAGCAGCAGGCTTCTTGGGAAGACCGGGCATTGTCATGATATCGCCTGTGAGAACAACTGCAAATCCTGCACCTGCAGAAAGTTTAACTTCTTTAACTGTAATTGTGAAGTTTTCGGGTCTGCCAAGCTTTGTGGGGTCGTCTGTAAGTGAAAGGGGAGTTTTAGCAACGCAAACGGGAATTTCTTCAAAGCCGAGTCTTGCAATTTCTGCAAGGTTCTTTTCTGCGTTTGCAGTGTAAACTACGCCGTCAGCACCATAGATGTTTTTAGCAATTGTTTCAATTTTTTCCTTAAGAGGTTTCTTTTCGTCATAAAGGAAATGGAAGTTGTTTTCTTTTTCGCATGCTGCGATAACTTTTTCTGCAAGCTCGATACCGCCTTCGCCGCCTTTAGCGAATACTTCACTGAGTGCGAAATCACAACCGTGTTTCTTGCAGCAATCTTCAATGATTGAAAGTTCTTCTTCGCTATCTGTATGGAAACGGTTGATGGCAACAACAAGGGGCACACCGTATGAAAGCATGTTTTCAATGTGTTTTTCAAGGTTTACGATACCTTTTCTGAGTGCTTCAACGTTTTCTTCGGAAAGGTTTTCTTTCTTGATACCGCCGTTGTATTTAAGCGCTCTTACTGTAGCAACAAGCACGATACAGTCAGGCTTGAGACCTGCAAAACGGCACTTGATATCAAGGAATTTTTCCGCACCAAGGTCAGAGCCGAAGCCTGCTTCTGTAATGCAGTAGTCGCCGAGTTTTATTGCATATTTTGTTGCTCTTACTGAGTTACAACCGTGTGCAATGTTTGCGAAAGGTCCGCCGTGGATAATTGCGGGAGTGTTTTCAAGAGTCTGAACAAGGTTGGGGTTTATGGCATCTTTAAGAAGCACTGCCATAGCACCGTGAACGCCGATATCACGTGCGTAAACGGGCGAATTATCATATTTGTAAGCAACAAGGATATTGCCGAGTCTGTATTTCAAATCGAAAATATCGTCTGCAAGGCAGAGAATAGCCATGATTTCACTTGCAACTGTAATAATGAAACCGTCTTCACGGGGAATACCGTTTACTTTACCGCCAAGACCAACATTTACAAATCTCAATGCTCTGTCGTTGATGTCAAGGCAGCGTTTGAAGAGGATTCTTCTCTGGTCAATGCCAAGCTCGTTGCCCTGCTGAAGGTGGTTGTCAATAGCAGCGCAAAGAAGGTTGTTTGCAGATGTAATAGCGTGCATATCGCCGGTGAAATGAAGGTTTATGTCTTCCATAGGAACAACCTGAGCATATCCGCCGCCTGCTGCACCGCCTTTAACGCCGAAAACAGGACCGAGTGAAGGCTCTCTCAATGCAAGAACTGCATTTTTGCCGATTTTGTGCATAGCCTGACCGAGACCGATGCTTGTTGTGGTTTTGCCTTCACCTGCAGGAGTGGGGTTGATGGCAGTGACGAGAATAAGTTTGCCGTCTTCGTTGTCCTTAACCTTTTCAAAAAGCTCTTTGGGAAGCTTTGCCTTATATTTTCCGTAAGGCTCGATAAGGTCAGCGTCAAGACCCATTTTTTCTGCAATTTTTGTGATTGGGAGCATTTTCGCACCCTGGGCGATTTCAATGTCTGAAAGCATTTTCAATTCCTCCGTTTATAAATGAATTTTATCTGTTATTAAGCTCTGCATATTGCAGAACATTTCTGCTTATAAAGAGTGTAAGAATGCCTGAAAGAGTGTTCACTACTGCGGAAATCACACAGATTAACCACACTTCTGTATAGGTGAACTGATAAAGGATAAATGCGGTGATTATTGCAGGAAG
>JAZSFV010000114.1:0-23906 GCA_045532395.1 Acutalibacteraceae bacterium | reverse complement strand
CGTTATTGATAAAGAGCTTAATTATATTTATGGTCTCGATATCGGTCTTACAGACCTTGAAGATTACGTGGAATATGCAACAAACGTAACTTATGAAATCTCTGACGGTGTTGGCACAGGTTCTGTTGTTTCTACATACCGTAGCGGAGAAGAATGGGAAACATATATAATCATTGTTTTCGGTGATCTGAACGGTGACGGTGTTATTGATATTTACGATGCATCGATTCTTGCTGCTATTGTAAATGGTGATATGGAACTCGAAGAAAATTCGCCCATTTTATTTGCAGCAGACCTTAATGGTGATACTGCTATTGATATTTACGACCTTGCAATTCTCAATGCAGTTGTAAATGGTGAAACAGAAATTTCACAAGTGCCGGTGGCATAAATTTTAAAAGGAGTGAGGTTTTCACTCCTTTTCTTTTTGCCTTAATTTACCTTAATTGTTTTTAAATAAACTCACTTGTATTTATTGTAAAATAATGTTATCATACATATGGAATATTATCTTTTATTTTTTATTTTTTAAGGAGGAAAACAAAATGAGCAAAAAAATTATGGCAGTTGTTCTCGCTCTTGTAGTAGCATTCGGTTGCTTCACAATGGCAGTAACAGCAAAAGACAATGCAAAAGTGTCAGTTACATTGAATTCAAACGACACAGATTTCCTTTCAGCAGTTGTAAATGCTGATTATTCGGCAGAAATCACAGTTCTCAAGGGTTCTGTTATCAGTGCAGGAGAACTTAAAGGTACAATTTCAATGACAAACATTGATTCTCTCGGCATTGATGGCACAAGAACTTATTCAAAAGGCATCACAACAGGTGTAGAGAAAGAAGTTCTTCTTGACAACTATCTCCCTGCATTTACAAATGCAACTGTTTCAGGTACTATTGACGGCAACGCATATAAGTACAACATCGAAGCAGAAGATACAGCTGAAGCTTACACAATCACAGCAACACCCGAAGATGAAGCCGCAGTGAGAGCAGCTTATCAGGCAGCAGCATCTCACATCACTGCTTCAACAAAAGCAGAAGATGACAGCTACGCTTTGATTCCCGGTACTGCTTATGTTCAGATCGGCACAGAAAAACTTGTGTTTGAAAACACAGAAGAAACAATGAAACTTGATAACATTATGCAGGGCACAGGTCTTAAAGCAGAAATCAGAAACGCTGTAGAACTTCTTGAAGTTGAAGAACTTGAAGATGCACAGGTAGAAGTTTTCATTCCTGCAGGTACAGTTTTTGCAGTTGGTCAGTCAATTGTAACACTTAACGATAGTGCAACAATCAAAATGTACGGCTATGAAGATAACGACGATGTAAACACAATCCTTTCAAAACTTCGTGATTGCGAAACAAACGAACAGATTATCCTTACAGCAGTTCTTTTCATCTCTGACTTTGCAAATGCTATTGAAGGTCAGGATCTTGTTGTTAACGTTGAATTTGAAGAAACAGAAGAGCCTACAGTTGAAGTTTCAGGTAAAATCGAAAGTGCTACAGATGCAGAAACAACAATCGAACTTGTTTGTGACGGTGAAGTTGTTGAAACAATTACAGGCACAGATTCTTATAGTTTCAATGCAGTAGCAAATGGTACATACATAATCAGAGTTTCAAAAGAAAAACACGTAACCCGTGAATATGTAATCGACGTAAACGGCGAAGTTGTTGTCGAAGACCTTGAACTCAACCTTATCGGTGACGTGAATGGTGACGATAAAATCAACGTTATGGACTATAATTCAGCTCTTAAACACGTTAAGAAAACAGGCATGCTTGACGGTTATGCTTTCGATTGTGCAGACGTAAACGGTGACGGAAGAGTGAATGTTTCTGATTACAATGCTATTCTCAAACACGTTAAGAAAACAGGTAATCTCTGGTAATTTAAAATAAAAATTTTACCTCTTGTGTAAATGAGCACAAGAGGTATTTTTTTTTGTTATTTTACTTGATTTATGAAACTAAAAGTGATATCATTAGTATGTATAGTTATATTACAAAACTATAGGGAGGAAAATGAAATGTTCAAAAAGATTATCTCGGTAATTCTTGCTCTGACTATTGCTTTTGGTTGCTTTTCCATGGCAATTATGGTTGATGCCCGTCAGGTAGGTGTTGGCGGTGGTGCTGAAAGCTTTAATCCCGTTGAATTTTCACAGGATATGTCATGCATCGCAAAAACAAATGTCAGTGGCATTAATTTGGTTGCGAAAATTACTGATAAAAACTACAAGGTAAAAATTAATGCAATCAATTGGGCTCTGCCATTCCTTGAGACAGGGGATATATCAAACATTACTGTTTCATATGCAGCAGGTACGGTGGTTGATAACGAAACGAAGTTCCCTGTAACAGGTACAATCATGGAATCAACTAACTCTGTTGCACGTTATACAATCACGTATGATATCCTTGATAAAGACGGTAACACAGTATGGAAAAACCTTACAGGTTATGCATATGGTCAATTTTCAGGTTCTGCTGAAAGAACAGGTGAAATAGGCTCAGTTCCCGGTAACCCCGGTCAGGTTCATTCAGGTGCTTACTTCACATCAATTGACAAACTTAATTCTTGTTATGTTCAGGTTGCTTCAAAAGCATTCCTTTATCACCTGAAAACACAGCATTTCTTCTTCACATTTGATAAGAGAACTACAGAAACATCGGTTATTGACGGTAATGCTCCTGCAACTCTCCGTACATATCCCGTTAACTGGCCTTCAGTTATGTGGTGGTATCAGGAATCAGAAGGTACATGGCTTATGTGGTCAACTCCCGAGTCAGGTTACTATAACTTCACACTTGATATGAACGCTACTAATGCAAGCTGGGACGATGAAATAAACACAGTTGTATCAACTGAAATGTATTATCTTGACCAGTGGGACAGAATGAATGCAGAAGATATTGCAGATAAAATCCTTGGTGTCAACAATACTGTACTTCAGGGCTACTACGTTCAGAAAGGCAGATATACTGAAGAATCATGGAATAAACTTATGAGTGCTATGGATATGGCGCAGCAGGTTATGCTTTCTGTTGCCGGTCCTAACTACGGCTTTAAAATTGCTTGTCAGAATGGTACTTATGCTGACGATAATCTTAAAGCAGCATTCGGCAACCTTCAGGAAGCACCTTGTGACTGGACAACATATAAAGACCCCATCGTAGGTACAGGTGGTTCTTGCGGTGCAGGTGGTTCAATGATTTACACTTGTATCTGCGGTAAAACAAAGACAGAATCAACAAGCACAGACAACTGCACACCCTCAACTGCATGGACAGAAATTACTCCTGCTACATGTACAAATTCCGGAGTTGAAGCACAGCTTTGTATATACTGTTCAAGCATTGTAAACACCCGTGAAATTGAACCTTTAGGACATGAATATACAACTGAAGAAGTTCCTGCAGGATGTTATACACAGGGTTATACAATCTACACTTGTATCAGAGGCGACCATACATACCACGATAATTTCACACCCGTCAGAGGTCATGTAGGCGGAAAATACGAATACAGATATCCTACAGCAATTTTCGACGGTCTCAAAATAGACCATTGTGTTGATTGCGACATAGTTCTTTCAACAGAAAGCCTTGCAAAGCCTGAAGGCAACATCGTTTTCAGCTTGCAGTCAAATGAAAATACATTCTTTGCAACTGCGTTTGATTTCGCCACTATGGAAACAAACTTCTACGTTCCGAAGAAAGCAACAATTGACACAAGCAGTGTTAAAACTGGCCTTTCAGTAGATGATATTTCTGCTCTCAATATTGAAAGCGAAGTAACTTATCAGGGCGGTACAACTGTAGAATCAGGCAAAGAAATTAACTTTGAAAATTATTTTAAAGGTTTCTCAAACGCAGATTTGTCAGGTAGTGTTACAACTTATAATGAAGCTAACGAAGAAACAAAATATGAATTCGGGTATAAACTCAGAACACCTGAAGAAATAGAAAATGACCTTTATGCAATTAACGCAAAACCCACAGATGCAGAAAAGGCAGGTGTGGCATTAGCAGAAATAATGTCTCATATCAAGTCTGAAAAAATCAGACAGAATGATAAGTTGCCTGAAGATGAAGAGCTTTTGTTACTTATTACAAACTTCATCAAACTTCCCGGCTCTGCATATATCCAGACAGGTAATAAGAGACTTACTTTCGAAGACCCGAACGAAATATACATGTTCAGCAAAGCGGTAGACAGACCTACTTACGTTTACGAAGAAGTAGAAGCAACTGACGCACAGGTTGAAATTTTCCTTCCCGTTGGTACAATCTTTGCAATCGGTAACCATAAATTAACTCTTGAAGATTTCATCACAATCAAGCTTTCAGGCTGTGAAGATAACGATGCTGTAAACAATCTTATTGCAAACCTTGAAGCTTGTGAAACAGGCGATGAAACAATCGAAACAGTAACAATCTTCCTTGCAGAACTTCTTAATTCTGTAAACGGTCAGCAAAATATCAATCTTGACATTGTTATCAATCCGGAAGGTTATGCAGTTTCAGGTACAGTTGAAAGCTTCGCTCCCTATGAAGGCTCAGACGGAACTGAAATCACATCAATCGTACTTCTTCAGAATGATGAAATAGTTGAATGGGTAGACGTTATGGGCGACGGTGTTCAGGAATTCACATTTGAAAGTGTTACAAGCGGTACATATCAGGTTGAAGTTATCAAATTCAACCATGTAGTACGTACTTACGATCTTGTAGTTGAAAATGATGAAATAACTGGCCTTGAATATAAAATCCACCTTTACGGCGATATAGACGGTAACGGTAAATTGAATGTTATGGACTATAATAAAGTTCTTCGTCATGTTAAAAAGACTCAGTACCTTGAAGGTTATGAACTTCTTTGCGCAGACGTAGATGAAAACGGTAAGGTTAACGTTATGGACTATAACGCAATTCTCAGACACGTTAAGAAAGTTTCTTCTCTCTGGTAATTAAATTAAAGGTACATTCTTAATTGAATGTACCTTTTTCAATAGGTGATGATATGAAAATATTGAATTTCGGCTCGCTCAATATTGATTATGTTTATAAAGTAAAAAAATTTGTTACTCCCGGCGAAACAGTAAAATCAAAAGATTTTGTTAAAAAAGTAGGTGGCAAAGGACTTAACCAGTCTGTCGCCATGGCAAGGGCAGGGTTAAAGGTTTTTCATGCAGGCGCAGTAGGCGAAGACGGAAAGATGTTAATTGAATTTTTAAATAAAGACAATGTAAACACAGAAAACGTGAAAATTTCAGAAATCCCTACAGGTCATGCAATAATCCAGGTAGATGAAAACGGTGAAAACTGTATTCTTCTTTACGGCGGTGCAAACCAGAATATAAATGATAGCTTTGCAGACGAGGTTTTGTCAGGGTTTTCAGAAGGTGATTATATCGTTTTGCAGAATGAAACAAACATTGTGCCCTACGTTATAAATAAAGCACACGAAAAAGGCATGAAAATTATTTTTAATCCGTCACCTATAACAGATGATATTTTATCTTTTTCGTTAGAAAAGGTTAATTTGTTCATCCTGAATGAAGTTGAGGGCGAAGCGCTGACAGGGGAGAAGGACGAAAATAAAATAATCACAAGCCTTTTAAAACTTTACCCTTCGGCAGAATTTGTTCTTACTTTAGGCGATAAAGGTGCAATATATTTCAATCAGAAAGAAAGATTTGAAATTAAAGCAAACAAGGTAACAGTAGTCGATACAACTGCGGCCGGAGATACTTTTACGGGCTATTTTATAGCAAGTATGGCGAATGGCAAAACTGTAAAAGAAGCCCTTGAAAACGCAACAAATGCTGCTGCAAAAGCAGTTACTGTTTTAGGTGCGGCAGAGTCAATTCCGTATATGTAAAAAAGCAGGTCATTGACCTGCTTTTTTATTTGAAAATTAAATATAAAATTCCGAAAATTATCGGCTGATGTGCCATGTAGATATATAGCGTGTTCCTGCCGATAAATTCAAGCGGTTTGATTGATACAAAAGAAAGATGTTTTAATAAGTTCTTTCTCTCAAAAATTTTAAACAGAAAATATCCGCAGAAGAAAAGAAAAATCCAGGGAATAAGCGGCACATAATCGGCAGAAGCAAAATCTGATGGCGGAAATCCGAAATACGCCGTAATATTGTTTATATAAAACTTTTCAGGTATATTAATTATACTGAATTCGAAAAATCCGATTTCTCTGCCTGCAATATTTTTGGTCAATGCAAAAAGTATTGCTGAAAAAATCAAGCCAATGGCGGCGGGTATTTTTGTAAGAACTTTATCAAGAGGAATAGTTATAAGCATAGCAGAACCCATGAAGCATAAAACGCCGAAAATTATAAAACTATCAGGCATGAAGATTAAAGTGACGATACTAATAATAACAGAGCAGATTATTACCGTAATTGCCCTTTTAAGGCGTTTTTTACCGAGCTTAAAGCAAAATCCTGAAAGCAAAACAAAGGTCCATAAGATGCTTTGCTGCCATATTTCACCGTAGTCGCCTTCAAACCACGGCATGTCGATTCTGAAAATGTAAACCAAATCCCACACAGTATGAAAGGCAATCATACTGATAAGGGCCAAGCCGCGTAAAATGTCTAATGAAGTATATCTTTTGTTCATAATCATTTCTTATTGTATGTTGTAATGTTAAAATTTTTGATATCTACAGTGCAGTCATAATTTCCATGAATTTCAAAGCCGATATTAGTTCCGCCTATATAAAAATCTTCTTTTTTTACTTCTCTTGAGAAGATGTTTGATTTGTTTGCTTCTTTCATGGCCTTTTCAATGTGTGGAGTAAGGTCAACTTCTACATGCACCCATTCATCAGAAACATAAGGCTTGCCGTTTCTGTAGAGAGATTTTCTGTCAGAGCCGTAAGTGTCTTTTGAAGAAAGACAGTAAATCATCTGTCCGCTTCCTTCATCCAATGCCCATACTTCGCCTGTCGGACCTCGGTCATCAAAAAGGCTTACTCCAAACCATATAAAATCATTTGTTTCAGTACCTTTTAAATAGAAATAAGCAAGAAATTGAGTTGCATTAACGCCGTCTTTATTTGTTGTGTCTTTGAAATCCTTAAGTCTTATATCAAGAGAAAGAACCATTCTGTCAGCAGAACAATTATAAAAACTTTTTTCATATTCACTTAAAGATTTATAGTCACAGATAGGTGATTGCTCAAGCAGAAGATGAGGCCAGTTTTCATAAGTTGCGGCTTGTCCGTTATAAACATTAGTTGCATTGAGTCTCATTGATACTGATTTATCTTCAGGGTTATATGTAACGGTTTTTGTGCTGCCGTCAGTGATTGTATATTTATCACTTTCAATTCTATTCTCCCAAAGGCAGTTTCCGCTGTTCCATTGTGCAATCATCCATTGAGGTTTTTGTGAATTTTCACTGTATGTAAAATTGCCAAGTTCTATCCCTACGCCGTTTTCTGTCTGTTGCGACATTACTGTAAATCCGTTTTCAAAACTTCCGTCATTGAAAAGTTGTTTTGTTTCGTATTTTTTCAAAGGAATACCGAAGAAAGATGTAATAGTCAGAATCATCATAAAAATAAAAGATGTAATACGGCTTATCATAAAAACACACCTCGCAAAATGTTTCTAAACTGATTATAACAAAAAAGCAGGCTCATAACAAGCCTGCTTTAAACTTTTTTGAAACTTATTTCTTGCTGAGAATATCCTTGATTTCTGCAAGTAATTTTTCCTGGTTGAGTGTGCTTTCTTCAAGCTGTGTCTGACGAGCTTTAACTGCTTCGAGTTCAGCGTCTGCTTTTGCTTTTTCTTCAGCAGCTTTCTTTTCTTCTTCAGCAATTTTTGCAGCTTCAAATTTGTTCTTGAGTTTCATGATAACACGAAGAACAACGAAAATGCAGAATGCTGTAATAAGGAAATCGATAATTGTCTGAATCCAAGCGCCCCACATGAATGCAACTTCAGGAGTAACTTCAGCACCATTTTCAACAACCGCTTCTTTTACAACTGTTTTCCAGCTTTCCAAATCGCCTGCCTGCATGAACATCCCAACAAAGGGGTTGATAACAAAGTTTACAAGACCTGTAACGATTTTACCGAAAGCACCGCCGATTACAACGCCGACTGCCATGTCGATGATATTGCCTTTTGTGATGAATTCTTTAAAATCTTTAAAGAAATTTTTCATTATTTTCTACCGTCCTTTTACAAATTTTTATATATTGTAGCATAGTTTTACAATAATTGCAATCTACTTATTAAAATAATTTAATAAAAAACAGGTTGAATGAATTAAAAAAGTTCCCGTTTTTTTTACGGGAACTTTTAATTTATTACGTTGTTATATCAAGTTTTGCTTTTAATTCATCAGTGAGCTTGCTGTCAGGTATAAACAGATTTGTGTGCAGTCGGTTTTCACTGCCTGTTGCCATTTTGATGAAATATCCCGTTGTTGTTGTAAGGTAAGTGGGGTATGCGTTTTCACGGATGTATTGAATTTCGCTTTCTGTAAGGTTGTTTACGATGTGTGAACCTGCAAGTGATTTATCAAAGGGATTTTCGTAATAAAACTCTTTAAGGTATTTGTCATCAAATGACTTGCCGTGGAAAAGCATATTGAAATTTCGGTTGCCTGAAATTGAAAGTTTTATAAATGGTGAATTGTTATATGTTGCTTCAACAGATGTAATTGAAACATTCTTATCAATTTCAAAATACTTATAAATTCCGACGCTTTTTGCCCATTGGATAGTGTTGGTCATTTCCTGTGTGATGTGTATATACGTTTCGTTATCAAACGTGTTAAGAGCATCCGGGATTGTTGCGTAATTAATCACAGAAGCAGGACCTGCAACTATCGGCTCTCCCGTCACTTCATTGTACGATTCGATTACATTATATTCGCTTCTGATTGTAAAAACACCCAGGTTTTTCCCTTTTGGCTGATAAAGATTTTTTATCGGAATTTTATTAATATCCTTTTCATATGCCTTGAGTAAACCATTCAACTGTTCTGTTGTTAATTCAACGTTATGGGCAGATATAAGATCGTTTGAGAAAACAGTCATATATTTATTAGATACATAACCTCCGTCATCGGTTGGTTGTGTATTTATAGATTGAATAGTTTTATCAAGGTTATTTATCATATCGCTTTTGATATTTTCTTCAATGCCTCTGCAAGAAAGCATTTTATCGATAATCTGTGGGGTGATACTACGATAAGTTCTTGAAATTGTTTTTCCGTTGATAAGAGTATACTCAAGTGTGATTACTGCACCGATTTTTGTTTCGCTGTAGTCTGATGAAATCTTTGTATTGTCAGCTTTTATCAAGGTTTTGTGAAGTTCCTGAATTTCAGCAATATCCTTTTTGGAGTTAATGAAGTAAAATTCTTCATTCGTGAAATTGTCGATGTTTATCGGAGTGGAGTTTTCGTCGTATAATTCATCGTAATAGTAGCCGAAATAGCTGCCTACAAAAGCATTGATTTTAACACTGCTGACTTTTTCTGTATCAGGGATTCTGTTTGCATAGCCGAAAAATCCGGTTGAAAAGATTGTGGCAAAAAGGATAACAACTACGGCATAAATCGGGAGAAATTTAAATTCTTCTTTCAGGTTGATTTTAGAAATTTTTGAAAGAATAAGGTTTGCAATAAACCACACAACAATTGAACCTGCAAGCAAAACAAGAATATAGAGCCAGACAAGACCTTTGGTTAATACTCTGCATTTGGCTGCTGCAAGTACAGAAAATGCAGTAATCATTGTGCAGAAGAAAATTCTGTAAAGTGGTTTGTTTGTGGCCAGAAAGCCGATGTTTTCAACTTTTTTCTTGTTGAAAAGGTAATTGGTAAGGAAGATAAGCCCGATAAGGATAGCTGACCACACAATCAGCGGAATAATTTTTGGTGCTTGCCATATCTCTGCAGACATATATGTCAATGAATCTTCAACGATTGTTGTATGAAGACAATAGCTGATTTTATCGATTTCTGTTACAGAGTGTGCAAGTGAATTAAGAAATGATGTTGTGTCTAAAAACGCAGAATAAAGACTGTCTATAAAAACGCTGTCATAGTATGAATGATATCCGAAACCGCCACCTGTAAGCAATCCTTCGCTGAGCATGCAAACGCAGAAGGCAAATATTGCGGAAATTGAGTTGATGAAGAAAGCAAAAAATGCACCTTCAAAAAACATCCCTGAAAGTATCATTGCTATTGCGGCTGATGTGTAAGCAAGCAATGATACATTACAAAGAGTTGAAATTGTAAAGATGATTGCCAATAATAATTCTTTTGAAATTCCGAATGCAAAAGCATTGACGATAAAAGAAACAGTCAACGGAATTATAGTCATACAAACTACTGCAGTTGCACCAGAAAGATAAGTTGAAGTGAAAAGTTTTGTTCTTGATAATCCGAGTGAATAATAAATGTTTGCAGTTTTCTTTGCTGATAAATCTCTGAAAGTCATAATTGCGCAAAGTATTGCAGAAATAATAACTGTCATATACATCAAAACCGCTACGTCAGGGGAATAACTATCAACAGGCCCGAAAGTGCCGAAAATAATATATTTTACATTTTCAAATGTAATAAGTCCGTATTGGTATGGGGTATGGGATGGGTCTGTGAGTTTTAATATCTCAAAAACAGGTGAGGCAACTGTTATGGCAAACATAATGAGTGTTCCTAAAAGAGGAAAAAACACTGCACTCTTAAATTTATTTTTATACATCGAAGTAAAATTTTTATCAGAAAATTTTTGTAATGTCATATTTTTGACCCTCCATTTCATTCAGAAATATTTCTTCAAGTGTAAGCGGATATTTTTCAAGAAGCAGGGGACACATATCAGCAAGTTTTTCTTCTGTTTCGTCATAATCACCTTCGATTACCATAGTGATTATTTTGCCATCACGTTTGAAATCCTTTATGTTGAAGTTGGGAAAATCTTCTTTGTCCCGTTTGTCATTGAAAATAACTCTGAATTTGCAGACACTTGCACTGACGTCGTCAACAGAAGTGTTGATGACAAGTTTTTTGCCGTTTATAAGTCCTATGTGGTCGCACATGTTTTCAAGTTCATGTAAATTGTGGGATGAAACTATAACAATTGCATTTGTTTCTCTTGTATACTCAATAATCAAATCACGCATCAATGACCTTTTTGCAGGGTCAAGTCCGTCAAATGATTCGTCAAGCAAAAGAACTTCAGGTCTCGTGGAAAGAGCAAGCACCATTTCAGCCTGTCTTTGCATACCTTTTGAAAATCCGTTAAGCTTTTTCTTTGTATCAAGTTCAAAAATTTGTGCTAATTTCTTGTAAGTATCGTAATTGAAATTTTTATAAAATCCTGCATAAAACTTCGCCATTTTATCCATCGTAGAGTTTGAAACGAAATAGATATCGTCAGGCACATAAAAAATCTTTTCTTTCACATCAGCATTGTCGGCGATTATTTCTCCGTTTAGTTTTATAGTGCCTTCGGTTGCCCTGTACACGTCAACAATAGTTTTAAGCAACGTGGTTTTACCTGCTCCGTTATACCCAACAAGCCCGTAAACAGAACCATTTTCAACATTGAAAGACATGTTTTCAAGTGCTGTAAAATCGTCAAATTTTTTAGTTATGTTATTGATTTCAATCATTTGTTATTTCCCTCCAAAAAAATTGTTTCTATTAAATCAAGGACATCTTCTTTGGTGATTCCTTTAGGAATTGACGAAACTATAGTGTGCTTGATTTCATCAAGAGCCTTTTCTTTTATGCGGGTATTCTTAAAAGCATCTTCGCTTACAAAACTTCCTTTACCCGGTACTGAATAAATGACGCCCATATCTTCCAATTCCTGAATAGCACGTTTTACGGTGTTCACATTGACTTTCGTTTCTGAAGAAAGTGCGCGGATAGAAGGTAATTGTTCATCTTTTTTCAGAATGCCCAACTGAATAAGTGTCATGATCTGGTTTTTTATCTGTTCGTATACAGGTAATCGACTTTTGTAGTCAATACTTATCAAATTATCCACCTCCAAACAAACTGTAACAACTGTGATAGTGTTGCTATCACAGTTAGATTATACATCATTTAAAATTTTTGTCAATAGGCATAATAAAAAAGTTCCCGGAATTTTTCCGGGAACTTTTAGCTTAGGGTTTATTACATTTTAGGTGCTACATCGAAACTGAATGAAAGTTCATCATCGCAAACTACGCGGTATTTGGGGAGTGTGTAAGGTCCGCATGAGCCTGAGCCAGTGCCTGAAAGGAATCCGTCAAGGTTAAGATGTGAAGTTTCGCTTCTTACTAATTCTTCCTGATGAGTTGCATCTTCAAGAGCTTGAACAGTATAGTCGTGAATGTTGAAGCTGAAGTTGCCCTGACAGTTAGCAAAAATAAGACCTGCGTTTTCGTTGTCAGTAACTTCCAGGAATCTTACTTCTGTATGACAGCCGTTTTCCTGGGGGAAGATGTAAGGTTCATGAGTTTCTTCAACCTTTGCTTCGTAAATTCCGAGTGTAGCCTGTGCTTTGAAGTCAGAGAGATTTTCTTTTTCACCGAGGCCGAAGTATCTGATGTTTTCCATAGCCTTGGGCATTTCAAAACTGAGACCAAAACGGGGAAGTTCAGGGTCAATTTCGTCATTTACTTTCTTAAGTGAAGCAGCGACATTAATTTTACCTGATGAGAAAACAGTGTAAACAAGTGTTGAATCAAAGAGTTTTGTGTCTTCTGATGCAATTTCGTAGTTAACTGTAACAACTGCTTTATTGCATTTCTTTTCAAAGTCAACAGAAACTGTTTTTACATCTGATTTTGAAAGTTCACCCTTTGTCCAGTATTTTTCTTTCATCCATTTTTCGTTGTCGTGGTATGCACGTTTTACGTTGGGCAAGAAGCCTTTAACGTTGCGTGCGGGAGACTGGTTGATAAACTCTTTGCCGTTTGCAATAAGGCTTGTCATTTCGCCTGTTGTCTTTGCGAATGTAACTTTACCGTTTTCTGTTACAATTTCAACTGTATTTTCGTTTTCTGCAATTTCGATTTCTTTCTTTGAGCAGTCAACAAGTTTTAATTCTTTATATGTTTCGTAAAGAGCAAACTGCTGTTTTGAAACTTGTTCTCCGTCTTTTGTGCAGATGAAATTAATGTGATATTCTTCTGTTTTAAGGACTTTGGTCTTGATAGGAAGAATAACTCTCTTTTCAGTATGGGGAGCAATATCGATAATTAAATCGCCGCTTTCAACTACTGCGCCGTTTTCGAGAACTTCCCATCTGAAATTATATTCATTTGCGTTTGTGAAGTAATTTGTGTTTTTAAAGAAGAATTCGTTTGCTTCATAGTGGCGTATACGGATAGGTCTGTAAACTTCTTTCATTTCCCAAGCGCCGGTGTGCGGTGTTCTGTCAGGATAGATAAGACCGTCAACGCAGAAGTTTGAGTCATGAATTCTTTCACCATGGTCGCCGCCGTAAGTATATTTAAAGTTTTTATTGTATGTTGATGCGGCATGGTCACACCATTCCCAGATACAACCGCCCATGTATTTATCGTTTGAATAGAAAGCGTCCCAGTATTCTTCAAGTGCACCGGGTCCAACGCCCATAGCATGAGCATATTCGCAAAGGAAATAAGGCTTGTCTTCGTTGATGATGTCTTTCTTTACATATTTAGGTGTAAGGTTTTCTCCGTAGAAAGAGGGGATACCTTCGTACATGTTTGAAGCAATATCATAAGCTTTTCTGTCAGTTGCGTTACAACTTTCGTAATGTACGGGGATTTCAGGGCTTATTGCTTTTGCAACGCCGTAAGCAGCATCATGGCAGATACCATGACCTGTTTCGTTACCTAAAGACCACATAGCGATACAAGGATTGTTTCTGTCACGCATTACAAGTCTTCTGACTCTGTCGCAGAAACGGGGAAGCCATTGAAGGTCTGATGCAATAAGGTTCATATAGTCGAGGAAATCTCCGCATCCGTGAGCTTCAATATCTGCTTCGTCACATACATAAAGTCCGTAAACTGAACAAGCAATAATAAAGAACGGGTCAGGGGGATAGTGTGAAGTTCTTACTGTGTTTACATTAAGGCTCTTCATAAGCTTAATGTCTTTAAGTATGTCTTCGTGGCTCATTACATAGCCGTTGTCAGGTGTTGAATCGTGATGGTTAACACCTTTCATCTTGATGGGCTGTGAGTTGAATTTGTAAACGTCTTTTTCAATCTCAATTGTCTTGAAGCCGATAAGTGTTCTTACAAACTGCAAATCTTTTCCATCTTTTTTGAGTGTTGCAATTGCAGTATAAAGTCTGGGTTTTTCTGCATTCCATTCTTCTACCTTAAGTGAGGGGAAGAAAGCATAATATGTATTTTCGTTTTCTCCGATAATCTGCTCGTCACTTGTTTTGAGTGAAGTTTCTGCTTTTAATTCTTCACCGTCATAGATTGCGATTGTAAGGTCGTTATCTTCTGCGTCATGAATTTCTGTCATAACTGTAAGTGAATATTCGTTTTCACCGATTTTCTTTGGCGTATAGCAAATATCGAAGATATAGTTTTCTTCGTTTTCAGTAAGAAGAACGTCTCTGAAAATACCGTTTTCTCTGAACATGTCCTGACATTCAAGATATGTAGCGTTAGACCATTTGTAAACAACTGCTACAAGTTCGTTTTCGCCTTTTTCGATGAAAGGAGTAATATCAAATTCCGCAGAGTTGTGAGCACCTTCGCTGTAGCCTACAAATTTGCCGTTTATGTATAAGTCAAGGCTTGAAATAACGCCAAGGAAAGTTAAAATATATTTTTTGTCAGCGTTTTCGATGTTGAATTTTTTGCGATAAACACCGCATGAAGCATCAGGAACTGAAGGATAAATTGAATTATCAACGTTGTTGAAAGGAAAACGTGTGTTAAGATAGCAAGGCGGTTCATAACCTGTTCTCTGCCATGTTGAGGGAACTGTTACCTTGTCGAAAGGGAGTTTTTCTGTGTCAATTTCGTTTTCGAGCTGTGTGCAGTCAGCGTAATATCTGAAATCCCATTCACCGCTTAAAACTGTTACTGAATCACTGTTGTATCGTTCTGTGACATAATCAGTAGACATAAGTTTGTCCATAGTTCTGAAAGGGATAAAGTATGCTCTTGCGGGCAGTTTTCCCAGTTCAACTACAGAAAAATCTTTGTAATACTTTTTGTTCATTGAATAAATCATTTTTAGAACCTCCGTTCTTATTTTTTATTGATAAGTTTTTTTACAATAACGCCTGCTGTTGCAGTGGCTGCAGTAACAGCCGCAACGCCTGCGCCGATTTTTTTAGCAACTTTTTTCTGTTCAGATGTCATTGTAGGTGTGCTTTTGCTCTTTAAACAGAAATCTTTGAAATAATAGTCCTTTGTTTTGAACTCAGGTAAATTATTTTCTTCGATGGTAATAAGTTTAACACCCGTTTTGATTCCGTCGCTGTAGCCGTTAAATCCTGTGCCCTTACATTGTGCAAGCAAAACTCCGTCAAGCTTACCTTCAAAATCATTTGTGTGGTCATGTCCGAAAAATGCACCGATAACGCCGTGATTTTTCCAACTGTCAAATTGTCCGTTGTTAAAATCAGGGGGGCAGGGAGCTTCAAGGAGTGAGCCTTTCACACCGTCTTTAAGCACATAATGCTTGTCGCTGAACATGCCGTGTCCTTTCACTGCATCGCTGTAGTCCTTGAAATTAACTTCTTTAAGGAGACTGTAAATTTCAGTAACTGGCATGTGCTGGAAAACTAAAGCGGGCACATATTCATTATTGTTTTTTTCACGGAAAGAATCAGTAACTTTTTCAAACCATTCTATCTGGTCGTCTTTTACCCAATCATAAGCGGAAAAATCAGGGTTTTCGCTTCTTGATGCGCCTGAATCAATAAAGAAAAGCAAGCATTTTGTTTTGTTTCCTTTGCCTTTCAGGGCTATGTAGTAATTGCCGTAACCACTTACGTTTTTATCGTCGTTTCTTATGAGACAATTGTCATATTCAGAATATATGTTGAAAACCTTTTCTATATCAAACTCTCTGTCGTCATGTTCGTGGTTTCCCATAACAATTGCAAAGGGAACTTCCATTTTTCTTGCAACGCGTGTGATAGAGTCAATGGTTTTCCTTATATCTTCTTCTGTATGACCGAATGCGTTGTCGCCATCATAAACTATAAGGTCAGGGGAGAGAGCCTTTATTGATGCCTCCACAAGCAGCAAAGCATCGTAGGTTTTCTTTTCTGTTTCTTTATCTCCGTTTGCTTGCTTTTCGTGCAAATCAGTGATAACAAGAATTTTGAATCTGCCGTTCTCATTGATTCTGAGTGTGCGTGTTTTCATTCAAAATCACTTGTCCTTTCGTTTTTTATCTATGATTTTTTTAGTTATAACACCAGCTGCAATAACTCCGCCTGCAACAAGTGCCGCATTTCTTGCGATAGTAAGGTTAACGCTTACTCTGTCAGACATCCATGAAGTTATAGGTCCGAGAGATGTGCTTTTCAGCCCTAAATCTTTAAAACGAACCATTTCTGACTCGAAAGACTCAGGTTCATTTTCGTTGAGTGTAAGAAGTCTTACACCGCTACGGCATCCGTCTGTATAAGCAAAGAAGGCTGAAAGTTTATTCTGCGCCATGTAAATACCGTCGTGATAGCCTTCAAAATCGTTCATATGGTCGTGGCCGAAGAATGCTCCCACAACATCGCCCATCTTTTTCCAACTGTTAAACTGACCGTTGTTTATGCAGGGTGTACAGGGTCCTTCCCCCATATAACCTTTGATACCTTCTTTGAGCACATAATATTTGTCGCTACGGATACCATGTCCTTTAACAGCAACGGGCAATTCCCACGGTTTTGCAACTCTTAAGAAGTTGTAAACTTCAGGCACGGGAATGTGCTGGAAAAGCATTGATTTGAGGGGCTTACCGCCATTTTTTTCTTTTAATTCCAGCGAAGTTTTCTCATACCATTCAATCTGGTCATCGTGCACGCAGTCATATTTTGAAATTGACTTGTCAGGATAAAGATTATTTGAATCTATGAACCAAAGATTCTGTTTGGGAGTATCATCTTCTGAAGATAAAATATTAACATAATAGTTTATACTTTTTTCAATTTGAGGTGTTGCATTGAATGCTACGCAGTTTTCGTATTCCTGAAAAACCCGGAGCATTTCAGCGGTGGAAACTTTATCTTCTTTGTCGTGGTCATGGTTTCCGTTTACATATGCCAAAGGAATGTTTCTTTCTCTTATAGGTCTTGTATAATGCATGAAACATTTGCGGTATTCGTCCACTGTTTGTGCACTGATAATATCGCCCATAAGTACAACAAGGTCAGGCTTTGTAGCGTCAAGAGCAGCTTTAAGAAGTGCCTGAGTGTCGAAATCCCTTCTTACAAGAAGATCATTTGAAAGATTTGCCTTTACGTGAGGGTCACCGCAAATCATAATTTTAAATTTGCCGTCTTTTGAAAATCTTAAAGGTGAATTCATAAAGACACTTCCTTTAGTCAAGTTTTGTTTTAAGGATATTTATAATCATTTTTGCTGCTTTGTAAATGTCACCGCAACCCAGAGTTATAACAAGGTCACCGCTTTCGGCATTTTTAGTAATAAAGTCTGCGATTTCTTCAAATGTGTTGAACCATACACTGTCAGGAATTTTTTCAGCAAGCTGAGAAGTGTAGATTCCGTAAGTGTTGATTTCGCGTGAACCCATAATTTCGCTCATAACGCATCTGTCCGGAATTTTAAGAACTCTCACGAAATCGTCAAAGTGATTTTTAGTTCTTGAATATGTGAAAGGCTGGAAAATTGCCCACACCTTTTTGTATCCCATTTTCATTGCAGAATCAAGAGTAACTTCAAGTTCTGTGGGGTGGTGAGCATAGTCGTCAGCCACAGTAATTCCTGCAAATTTGCCGAGAATTTCAAATCTTCTTCCTGCACCTCGGAATGCTTCAATGCCAAAAATGCATTCATCAATTGTAACACCGCTATGTAATGCGGCAACAATTGCGGAAAGTGAGTTGAGAACATTGTGTTTGCCCGGAATAGAAAGCTTTACATGGCCGATTTTGTTGCCTTTATGGCACACATCAAAACTGAAAAATGCAGTTCCGCCTGCAGTAACATTGTCTGCATAATAGTCGTTGGTGTCTTTGAAGCCAAAAGAAATCATTTCTTTTCCTTCAATACTTTCAATAGCTTTCAATGTGTTTTCATCATCGCCGTTGTAAATAATCGCTTTTGTTGCTTTGTGAGAAAACTTATTGAAAGACTTAATGATATTTTCAAGTGTGCCGAAATAGTCGAGATGGTCTTCGTCGATGTTAAGAATAACTGCTGTGTCAGGGTAAAGGTCAAGGAATGTATCTTTGAATTCACAAGCTTCGCAGACCATGTTTTCACTGTTGCCCGCAAGACCGTAGCTGTCAGTCAGTGGGAGTTTGCCACCGATAACTGCAGACGGGTCTTTCTTTGATGCAACAAGAATCTGTGTAAGCATTGAAGTAACTGTTGTTTTGCCGTGTGTACCGCAGACGCAGATGCAGTTATTATACATGTGAGTAATTGCACCGAGAAGTTCTGAACGCTTGAAAGTGGGGATGCCTGAGTTTTTTGCAGCAATCAGTTCAGGGTTATTTTCCATAATAGCGGCAGAATAAACAATCATTTCCGAGCCTTCAATGTTTTCTGCTTTCTGGCCCATCATAACGTTTATTCCCAGTTTTCTTATACGGTCAAGGATATCGCTTTCGTTATTGTCAGAGCCTGAAAGGATATATCCTTCGTTGTGAAGAATTTCAGCAAGAGGGCACATGCCTGACCCGCCGATTCCGATAAAATGGATTCTTTTAATCTGTTTTAAAAGTATTTCAATGTCCGGCATAAAAACACACCTTTCAGTAAATTAACTATATTTTATTTATTATATTACATTTAAAGGAAAAAATAAACACTTTTACACAATTTTTATGTCATTTTTTAAATTTAACATCACAGACAAATACCACAGGACATATTATAACAATAGAGTGGTGATATTTATGAAACTATTAATCATACAAGCTGATAACAGGCAGTTATATATGTCACAATTTTTAGAGAAAAAAGGTATCCGTACAACCACATTTACGCCCAATCTGTTATCAGGAGACAACGAAAGAATTTTTGACGGTGCTGTCTTTGCGCTGCCCACAATAAAAAATTCAAGGATTAACTGCGAATATGATATAAGTTGTGAAAATATTCTGCCTCTCATTAAAAAAGATGGTGTTGTTTTTTCTGCTATGGCGGATGAAGCTTTTATAGAGAAAATCTATGATGCAGAATTAAAACATTACGATTTTTATAAAAGAGAAGAGCTTATTATTCTCAATGCCGCTCTGACTGCTCAGGCGGTTTTGGAACTTGTGCTTGTAAACAGTAACGTTTCGCTTTCGGATTTGAAAATTCTTGTCACAGGCTATGGCAAAACAGGTGAGGCGATAGCAGATATATTGCTTGTAAATAAAGTGTCAGTAACTGTTGCGGCAAGAAAAATCAAAGACAGAGCACGCGCGGAAATCAAAAACATAAGAGCAGTAAGTTTCAGTGAAATTAAAAACTATTCCCATGAATTTGATTTTGTAATCAATACGGTGCCCGAGACGGTAATAGGTAAAAATTTATTATCAACCTTTAATGAAGATTGTGTTTTCTTTGAAGTTGCGTCAAAACCTTATGGCATTGATGTTGGTGAAGCAGAAAAACAAAATAAAAAAATTATTATCGCATCTTCACTGCCCGGCAAATATGTTGCCTGCTCGGCAGGTGAAGTTATTGCACAGACAATTATTAACATGATAAAGGAGGTACACGCAGATGGAAAAAATTAAAGCGGGTTTTGCGATGTGCGGCTCTTTCTGTACCTTTTCAAAGGTTATACCTGAAATGAAAAATCTCGTAGATATCGGGATAGAAGTTTTCCCCATTATGAGCGAAGTTGCATATTCGTTAGATACACGCTTTGGTAAATGTGAAGATTTCAGAAAAGAAATTGAAGATATATGCTCAAAGAGAATTATTTCCACAATAAAAGATGCAGAGCCTATAGGTCCCAAGAAAATTCTCGATATTCTTATAATTGCACCTTGCACGGGAAACACGTTGGCAAAACTTGCAAACGGCATTGCAGATACATCGGTCACATTGGCTGCAAAAGCACATTTAAGAAACGCACGGCCTGTACTTATAGGTGTTTCAACTAATGATGCTCTTGGTGTGGCAGCAAAAAATATAGGCAATCTTTTAAATTATAAAAATATATTTTTTGTACCTATGAATCAGGATGACTGCATAAACAAACCTAACTCTGTAGTCGCTGATTTTTCAAAAATATATCTTTCACTTGTTTCTTCTCTGAACGGAAAACAACTTCAACCTATGTTTTCGTAAAAAGAAAAAGGTAGTTCGTGTGAACTACCTTTTAATGTTATTCTTTAACAACTATGCAGGATTCTGTTTTATAATATCTGAAATTTTCAATGCATCTTTCGTCAATAATTTCTCCGCCCGTAACAATAGGAACTGCAGGAGGACAACCAACGCTTGAAACGGCAAGGATTCTGCCAAGACAATTTTCGGCAGGTAAAGTTTCTCTCTTGCTGAATGCCGCTTCGCGAGGAGATAAAGCCCTTTTCAGAATACTGAGTTTTGGCGGTTTTGCATTAATTTCAGTCAGTTTTTCAATGCCGAGTAAATTTTTTTCAGTGAGTTTAAGTTCTTCATCACTAAGGCATGGAGTGAACATGAAAACTACAAAGTCATCATCTGCAAATTCGCATTCAATGTTTTTTTCTGACAATAACTTTGCAAAATCTTTACCGATATAGCCGTATTTTTTAATATCAACAGTGATTTTCAAAGGCTCATTTTCAAGCAGAGAATATCCGTTATTTTTAAGTGAAACTTTTAGTTCGTTTACCTTATCAATAAAACTTTCAAGCTTGTCTCTATAACCATCTGAAACTTCTTTGTTAAATAGATCAAGGGACTGTAAAATAAGATAAGATGGGCTTGTAGAGCCGAATAAAGAAAGAGCATTTTTGGCATTTTCTTTGAAAAAATCAGGCGCATTATTGTTTATGTGAAGATATGCACCACCCGTTAAAACGCCCAGTGTTTTATGTGCCGAATCGCAACATAAATCTGCACCAAGGTCAATCGGATGTAAGGATTCAGGCAAAAATTTTAAATACGCCCCGTGAGCATTGTCAACAAGGAGTAAAACTCCATGTTTTTTGCAAACATCTGAAATGTCTTTTATGTTGAGTGTGTTGCCAAGATAATCAGGCGAAGTAACATAAAGGCAAACGGGTTTTGCTTCCATACCATTTAAAATTTCTTCAAGTTTATCTTTTGTAACACTGCATGAAAGGTAACTTTCGTTTTCTTCAGGGTAAATCCACTCTGTTTCAAAATCCAGCATTACCGAAGCGGAAAGAAAACTTTTATGTACGTTTCTTGCTGCAAGAATCAATGGTTTTCTGCCCGTTTCTCTTGCGTAAAGGCAGACAAGATACAACATGGCGCGTATGGAAAGGGAAGAGCCCTCTGTTGAATAAAGTGTATGAGAGCCAAAAATTTTGCTCGCATTTTCTTCGCTTTCACGAATAATTCCGTCTGCTTCATACAAACTGTCAGCACCGCTTATTTCGGTAATATCCATGTTTTCGCAACCGAGAGCGCATACACCTTTATGTCCGGGCATATGAAGGCGGACAGTTTCTTTTTCTGAATATTTTTGTACAAAATCAAAAACAGGAGTTGTCATTAGTTTTCACCTGAAAATGCTCTGTTTACCGCAACGGCAATAGCACATTCCATTCTCTTGCGGAAAAGTTCGCAACCGTATTTGTAAATACCTTTAATTGAGCCGGTTGCATGATATGCGTTAGCAGCGCAACCGCCTGAGCAATAAAGCTTTGCCCAGCAATCCTTACAGTCAGGACGTGCATATACGTTGCATGATAAAAATTCTTCCTGGATTTTGGTGTTGTTTACACCGTTGTAAATATCGCCGAGTTTGAATTTTTCGTCGCCTACAAACTGATGGCAGGGGTATAAGTCTCCCCAGGGAGTAACTGCCATATATTCAGTTCCTGAACCGCAACCTGAAATTCTCTTGTAAATGCAGGGACCACCTGTAAGGTCAATCATGTAGTGGTAGAAAGTAAAGGGCTTACCTTCCTTGTCTTTCTGAAGCATAAGTTCAGCAAGTTTCTCGTACTGTTCTTTCACAACAGGCATATCTTCTTCAGTAAGTTCTGAAGGGTCGCCTTTAGCGCATACAACGGGCTCCATGCTCAGTTCAGTAAAGCCTAAATCAAGCATTACTTTGATATCGTTAAGAAAATCGGGGTTTGCATGAGTGAAAGTGCCGCGCATGTAGTAGTTTTTACCGCCACGTGCTTCAACAAGTTTCTGGAATTTGGGCACAATCTTTTCCCAGCTTCCTTTGCCCTGATAGTCAACACGGTAACGGTCGTGAATTTCTTTTCTTCCGTCAAGGCTTAAAACAACGTTGCTCATTTCTTTGTTTGCAAATTCAATAACGTCATCGTCAATGAGCATTCCGTTTGTTGTAAGAGTGAAGCGGAAGTTTTTATTGTGTTCTTTTTCGATGCTTCTTGCGTATTCAACCATTTTTTTGACAACGTCAAAGTTCATTAAGGGTTCTCCGCCGAAGAAGTCCACCTCAAGGTTTTTTCTGTTGCCTGAATTTGCAACAAGGAAATCAAGAGCCTGTTTGCCGGTTTCGAAGCTCATGAGTGCTCTTTCACCCTGATATTTACCCTGACTTGCAAAGCAATATTCGCAGTTTAAGTTGCAGGTGTGAGCAATATGAATGCAGAGAGCTTTGATAACTCCTGATGTTTTTGCTTTCAGATCGCCTGCTTTTGACTCGAAAGTATCAGGAGTGAAAAGTTTGCCGTTTTCTTTTAAAACTTCAACCTGATTGTAACATTCTTCAATGTCAGCAGGGGATACTTCATTATATTTTTCTTTTAATTCGGCAGTGATTGTATCTTTATCATTTTTTTCAAACATTGAGATAATATCGTAAGCGATTTCATCCACAACGTGTACAGAGCCTGAGCAGATATCAAGAACAATATTGTATCCTGCCATTTTAAACTGATGAATCATTAAAAATCTCCTTTATATGAAAAAATGCCGCCGTTAAAGGCGGCATTTTCATGCGTTTTAATTATTTGCTCTCTTTGCTTTCGCACTGCTGGTTAGCAATACCGCAGCTTGTTTTGCAAGCAGACTGGCAAGATGTCTGGCATTCGCCGCAACCGCCGTTCTTTGCACTGTCGCAGAGATTACGAGTTTCAAGTGTTTTGATGTGTTCCATGATAGCTACCTCCACAAAATTGATGACATAATTATATCACTATTTTTTTTTGAAGTCAATACTTTTTACGCTCATATAGAACGATTGATGAAAATGATATTGTTATTTTTAAAATTTAATAATTTTTAACAATTTTTATTTACAAATAGGTTATTTTATGGTAAAAATAGTATAGACTTATATTTATTTTAAGGAGATGTTAAAAATGTCAAAGAAATTTAAGTCTGCTATTGCGTTGCTTCTTGCATTCGTGATGGTATTTTCAGTTAATATTTCTGCTTTTGCTGCAGAAAAACACAATGGCGCAATCAGAACTGCCACAAGTATTATAGGCGGTATTGTTGACGGTGCATTCAGCTTTCTTGATTTGCTTATTCCCGATATGAAAGCAGAAAATATAGATGATTATTTCGCAAAAGGCGGAGAAAACTTCTATGCAGG